>JAISVD010000116.1 GCA_031271875.1 Spirochaetaceae bacterium
CCGAACAAATTCCGCTTAAAAAACGCAAACTATTAAAAGGGAAACACTGATTTATGCTCGATACATAAATCAGTGTTTCCTTATACGCCCCTGTTACCGGATGAAATTGGTCCACTCCCGGGACTGCTCAGGGGGAAGGGGAATACTCCCTCTGGAAGCATCGATAACTTTAAGCAGCCAGGCCATGGCCCCGGCGTTTTTCCGGATCGTCTGCACACCTTCCTCGTCACGGAGTATCTCTCCGCTTTTTGCCCCGTACAGAACCGGCCAGTATTGTGACGGAGGTATGACCATCTCCGCAAGCTGGAGGTAGTTATTCATCTGATGAATCACATCAACAGTCCCCGCGCGCCGCGCGATTGAGATCGAGGTTCCCACCTTGTATTTAAAATACCGGGAATTCGCGTAAAAGAGCCTGTCGAGAAAACATTTCATTGTTCCGCTTATACCGGCGTAATAGGTCGGCGACGCCAGGATAAAACCGTCGGCGTCCCGCATCTTCATGGCGGTCTCGTTCAGTATATCATCGGTGATAACGCACCTGTTTTTTTCGGAACTTCCGCAGTAACCGCAGCCGCGGCACCCGGCGATATGCTGGTTCCCGACCTGAATGATTTCAGTCTCTATCTCCTGCTGCCGCAGTTCACCGGCCATCAGGGAGAGGGCAATGGATGTGTTGCCCTCCTTTCTCGGACTGCCATTTATCGCGATAACAGTCATACGATGCCTCCTTGTTACAGCTTATACAAAGCATACATTATCGGTAAAAACCATTGTGCGGGATTAATCCTTCTTTATACTATATGATGAAAAACAGCGCATATCAACTGTTTGTGAATGCACCCTGTCACCGGGGACAGAGCTGAACAAAAACCAGCTTCTTGCCCAGCAAACAATCAAATAACAACCTTATAAAATTTGTGTTATTATTCTGTAAGTTATGATATTTTATACATCTTTGATAAAAAGCTTTTTATTGAACAACTATGACACAGACTTTTTTCCATCGCAATTGTACTTTTATTATTTTCCGTAAAACATCTTGCGGATAGGGCTTGACCCTTCCTCTCTAGTTCCGTAGACTTTTATTGTGGAAAAAAACAGACTGGAATATACAATTTTTCTCGTTTATGAAATACTGAGACTGGTATTTATCATATACATAGGAATGCAATCGGCGCTCACGGATATGCCCCTCTCCTGGTATGCAGGGATGGCGCTGCTGGTTATTCCGGCGCTGCTTCTGGTATTTCTTTTGCGAAGCGAAAAGGAGTTCGCGGTTTTCCGCCCCCTCCTTGGCATTATTAAGATAGCCGGGATACCCGCCATAGGTATCTACTGGATTGTTTCATTTCCTCTCGCTGTTCAGACAAAATCGCTGGATAACGGTTACTCCCTCAAAATACTGGTATTTGTTCTGCTTATTCTCATCCTCGATTTTATCGTGGGGATTAACTGTTTTCGGGGTTATGAACAGCTGAAGGAAACCGATAAAAGAGAAAAGATATCGGAAGGTGAATAATGCGGATTATACCGGTAGCCAGCGGAAAAGGCGGTGTTGGAAAAAGTCTTCTTTCGGCGAATCTGTCGATAGCCCTCGGTCAGGCGGGAAAAAAGGTCACCCTGGTGGATAGTGATCTGGGCGCCTCAAACCTTCATCTGGTTCTTGGTCACCAGGCTCCGAAAAAAGGGCTGGGAACCTTTTTAACAGGCGCGTCCTCCTTTGAAGATACTATTGCGAAGACCGATTACGAAAATGTTTCTTTTATACCCGGCGATTCGGAAATTCCGGGTATAACATCGATAAAGACAAACCAGAAACGGCTGCTTATCAATAAACTGATACAATCCGAGGCGGATTATGTAATCCTCGACCTTGGCGCGGGAACGCACCTCAATATTCTCGACTTTTTTCTGCTGTCCCCCCGGGGAATCATTATTACCGCGCCCAGCGTGACGGCAACGCTGAACGCCTACCTCTTTCTCAAGAATGCGGTTTTCCGGTTTATGTCCACATCCTTTAAACAGGATTCACCGGCTTATGCCTATCTGCAAAAACTGAAGAACGACACCTCCTCTCTTCAGCGGATGTATATTCCCCGGCTTATCGAAGCGATTCAGGGGATAGACCCTGAAAGCGCGGAGGTTTTTGTCGGAAGAATGAACCGGTTTCATCCGCGGCTCATCATGAATATGGTGGAGGACCCGAAGGATGCGGACAAGGCGCAGAAGATACGGCGTTCCTGCAAGGAGTATCTGGGGATCGATATGGAACACCTTGGTATCATGTACCGGGACAGTATGCAGGATATCGCCCTTTCTTCCCGGCTTCCGGTCATCATATATAAACCCCAGTCGCTTCTCTCTCAAGGGATATACCGTATAGCGGATAAAATTATCCAGTCCGAAGATCAGCCGGTTGAATCCATCGAGGATGTTGCGGAGGAGAGTTTCCATACCGCCGAAATGGAGGCTTCCCTCGACTACGAGACCCGCATATCCTATGTTGAGGACCTCATCGGGAGCGGCGCTCTGACGATGGGGGATCTTGCGGAGACGATAAAAACACAGCAGTATGAGATTACCCAATTAAGGAAGGAAAACCAGCTTCTCAGGTCAAAACTGGTAAAGGCCGCTTCCATGGGATTCAAGCTGTAACTATTATATAAAGAGAACACAGATTTATGCTCAATGCATAAATCTGTGTTTCCCTATGCAAACAGGAGATTCCTTATGCCCCTCGCTATACCATTTCCTTCATGGATTACACCTGAAGTTTTTCCTGGTGTCCCGATTCTTCAGTATGTCCGCTGGTACGGGGTCATGTACCTGTGCGCATTTGCGATTGCATACCTTCTTTTTAAAAGGCAGGTGAAGGAGGGCGTCCTTGACCGTCCCGGATACATGGCGACAGGCGATGATGTTATCAGTTTTTTTACCTGGGGCATTCTGGGGCTGCTTCTTGGGGCGCGGCTTTTTTCCGTATTGATATATGATACTTCGGGGTTGTACCGGCAGAAACCCTGGCTGGTGTTCTGGCCCTTTGACAGTGACATGCAATTCACCGGACTTCAGGGTATGTCCTATCACGGCGGCTTCGTGGGAGGGTTCCTCGGTACAATACTCTGGTGCCTGAAAAAGAAGCAGCCCCTGTTCCGCTGGATCGATGTGATGGCTGTGTCGATTCCCCTGGGCTACACCTGCGGCCGTCTGGGAAATTTTATCAACGGAGAATTGTTCGGGCGGGTAACGACGGTTCCCTGGGGGATGATTTTTCCCCAAGCGCGTAGATTTTCCGTTTCCCTTCCCTGGGTACAGGATATGATCGAAAAAAGCGGCATTTCCGTTCCCACGGGGACACTGCTGGTTAATCTTCCCCGTCATCCAAGCCAGCTCTATGAAGCCTTTTTTGAAGGGGTCGCGCTTTTTCTGCTTCTCTGGTTTCTCCGGAAACACAAGCCCTTTGACGGGTTTCTTTCGGGGATGTATATCATCGGGTACGGGTTTGTACGTTTTATTATTGAATATTTCCGTGAGCCCGATACCGATATCGGTTACCGGATTACCGCCGCAGGAGACGCTCCGACCTACATTAATGTATCGCTTCTCAATATTTCAACGGGACAGATTCTCTGTCTTTGTATGATCGCCATGGGGCTTCTGCTGCTGTTGGGTACGTATTTGTGGTATAAAAAGCATCCTGTAGCGGCAGACGTAAAGCAGAGCAGTACTTCATAAAACAGCCGCAACACTGAGGGATTATTCTTCCTCCGGTTCCTGTTGTGCCGAAAACCTCCTGAAAACCCCGAGAAATTCCTCCCGTGAGAGGGACACTGCTCCCAGGCGGCTCTTGTACTCCATCGGCATACCGAGGTCCCAGAGGGCAAACCCTGCGGATTCCAGATAGCGCGATGTAAGTATCATCTGAACCGTACCGGCTGAATTCTCCTCATAATAACCCGAATAGCTTGTGTATACCCTGCCGACGGAAACACCGAATTCCCCCGCCGCAAGTTTTCCCTCCCGGTACAGGCCGAAGGAGCGCATCCTTACAGGATATCCGCCGCTGCGGTGCAGCCCGGTAAAACGGTGTCTCAAGGGCGCGGTGAGCCAGTCGTCGCCGTGAACCGCAGCGCAGCGGCTGAGGATACCGTCAAAATCGCTGTCGGGGCGCAGTTCGTATTGCCCCAGAAGCCGTCTTACAGAGCCGCTGACATGAAGGTCACCGAAACGGAGAACCGCCCGTTCTCTGTGGAGCTTTGGGAGCAGAACCGCATATCTCGGTGTATCGATGTTTTCCGGCTCTCCCGTGTACATGGACATGACGAGAAATCCCGCCTCCATGAGCCCCGCGATATATGCCGGATCAAAATCCGGTGAAATGCAGAATTCTTCCCGGTAATTTTCCGAAAGTATAGCATCAACGGTTTCCTTCGGATCATCGCCGGAAAACAGGACCGCCATGCCCCAGGGATTAAACTTGAGCATTTGTCTCTTCTGCTCCTGAGCGGTTCAACCGGTAATCATCTTTGCCAGATTTTCCGCCGTAAACCCGAGATGTTCCGCGACCTTATCTCCGGGGCCTGACTCGCCGAACCGGCTGATACAGAAGATATGTCCCGGAGAAGTAACCAGTGTCTCCCAACCGCAGGCGGTACCGGCTTCGGCAGCGTATATGCCGGGAGCGCTTCCGGTGAGCATGTTTTTCAGTACAGCGGGCTGTGACGCAAAAAGCTCTCTGTTTATGACGGAAACCACCCGTATTGTTCTGTCCGTTATGAGTTCCGCCGCACGGAGAGCGAGGGAAACCTCGGAACCTGAGGCAAGGATAGTTACCTCAGGCGAAACATCCCCGTACCGCACAATATACGCTCCGCAGGCGATTGTGTTGCGCCAGTCGGGATCGTCTTTTTCATAAACCGGTATAGTCTGCCTCGTGAGGATGAGGCAGACAGGCCCCGATGTATGGTTGAAGGCCATCTGCCAGGCGATTCCCGTCTCCTCGGCATCTCCGGGGCGGAGTACGGTAACATCCGGTATCAGCCTGAGGGAGTTTATTGTTTCCACCGGCTGATGGGTAGGGCCGTCTTCACCGACATAGATCGAATCGTGGGTAAAGAGGTAAATTACCGGTGTTTTCATGAGCGCCGAGAGGCGCAGGGCCGGGCGCAGGTAATCGGCAAATACGAGGAAAGTCGCACAGAACGCCCGCAGCCCGCCGTGGAGCTGGATTCCGTTTGATATTGCCGCCATGGCAAATTCCCTCACCCCAAACCGGATATACCGGCCCCAAGGGCGCTCCGGGCTGTAATCATCGGCGGGCTTCAGTGTTACCCCATTTGGTCCCTCCAGGTCCGCAGAACCTCCCACGAGACCCTTATACAGCTGTGCCATAACATTGAGCGCTGCACCCGAAGCCGTCCTGGTGGCAACCATATCGCCGGGCTTATACTCCGCAAAAACCGGGTTTTCCGTCACCTTCCCTGAATGGAATATATCCCACTCCTTCCGTTTTTCAGGATATGTTTCCGACCAGGTGTCAAACAGTTTTCGCCATTTGGCGTAATTCTCATCTAACTGTTTCCTGCGTACCTCAAAACAGGCATACGCTTCAGGATCGACAGAGAAAAACCGTTCGGGATCGAGGCCAAGGTGTTTTTTCGCTTCCAGTACCCCCTCCTTTCCGATGGGAGCGCCATGGGCCTTTGCCGTTCCCGCAACCGCAGGAGCGCCGTGTCCTATCTCGGATTTGAGCATGATAAAGGAGGGCCTGAGATCGCTTTTCGCCTGTTCCACAAGGGAGCGTATCCCATCCATATCATACATACTTCCCCGGAGTACCTGCCACCCATATGATTCATACCGCATGGCAACATCTTCGGAGAAAGCGAGATCCGCGGAACCATCTATTGTTATCCGGTTGTCATCATAAAACAGAATGAGTTTTCCCAGTTTGAGGTGTCCCGCGAGGCTGCACGCTTCGGAGGTCACCCCTTCCATCAGGCAGCCCTCCCCGAGCAGTACATACGTGTAATGGTCAACAACGGGAAATTCCGGTGTGTTGAACCGGGCCGCCAGCATTGTTTCGGCAATGGCTTGTCCCACTGCCATCGCCATACCCTGCCCCAGCGGCCCCGTGGTTGCCTCCACACCTTCTGTTATGCCGTATTCGGGATGTCCGGGACAGATTGAACCAACCTGCCGGAACTGTTTGATATCTTCAATGGTAATCTTGTAACCTGAAAGATGCAGAATTGCATACAGGAGCATTGAACCGTGGCCCGCGGAGAGTATAAATCTGTCCCGGTTGACCCAGTCCGGAGCTTCCGGTGTGTGGCTGAGAATTTCGCCGTAAAGCACCGCGGCGAGTTCGGCACAGCCAAGGGGCAGTCCCGGATGACCTGAGTTTGCCTTCTGGATTGCATCCATCGACAGGCTCCGTACTGCCAGCGCGGCGGCGGCAAGTCCTTTTTTATCCATAATTGCTACCCTTGAGTGTATTTTTTTACCGCTTCCAGCAGTACGGTTTTTTCCGGTTTTGTTTCAAGGATTGCCCTGAATGCATCTTTCTGGAAGAGTTTTGCGAGTTCCGCCAGGTTGCTTCTATGGCACTGTGGATTGCTCGTAAGCAGAAGAAAAAAAGCATATACAGGCAGAGCGTCGGGAGAGGACATAAGAATGGGTGTCTCAAGGAACCCGACAAAAATACGCTGATTCTCCTTTTTTTCCAGCAGGGAAAAACGGGGGTGGGGCAGCGCAATACCGTGGCCGATAGCGGTACTCATCAGCTCTTCCCGCTGACACAGCTCGGTATACAACTTTTCCGGTTTGAGATTTTCCGGCAGAACAACACACTGGCAGATATCCCAGTAAATTTTTTCCGTGGTGTCCTCTGTTATCCCGTGAATTACCTCACCGTTGTGTATCAATTCATACACAGAACAGGTATTTTCCATTGGCCTGGTATCCTTATAATAAAAATTTTGAAGAAAAAGAGTTTTTCTTCAATTTACGAACCGCTTCAATTATCGTATCTTTTGTATCGGAAAAACTGTCCTCCATTCCTTCAATGGAAGAATAGAGCGTATTTATCTCCTCATCCGAGAGGGGCTGCATGGCGTTCACCGCATCAAGGATATTCATGATATGACCTATCAGCTGCATCAGAATAATGAATGACTGGCTTGGCAGGTTTTCGGGACTGACATTGCGCCTTTCAAGGCGTTTAATAAGCCATATCAGCGCTTCATACAGCTCCAGCAGTCTGGAACGTATTTTCGCGTTATCGTAATCGGCAAACCAGTTATAAGATGCCGCAAAAACCTTCCTCTTGCTTTCAACCTGCTGCATGACCAGCGAACGCGGAAACCCAGAGAGGCCCGGAAGCACCAGAAGCAGACGATCCATGATGTTTTCAGCGGAAGTTTCCTTGCGGTAGAGAGAATCGAGCAGGTATGCTTCGATCACCACCTCATGGGAAATGACCCCGGAACTGAGAATTACCGATTCTGGTGTCAGGCGCTGTTCATCATCCATGCCGCTCCAGAGGCCGGCAACGGGAATAGTTTCTCCCCTGCGCCACAACCTGCTTTCAACACCGTATGATTCAATACCGATCTTTTCCGTCCGGTTGATGAATTCTTCCAGGCTGCCTGCGGCGGCGGAAAAAAGCGTATCTCTGTCCAGAAAAAAAACATATGCTGTCTGTTCCTCTATGGAACTACAGGGCCCGATAGTATCAAAGGTATACAGGAAGAGGTTTTCCAGGTCCTCATACCATTTTTCCCGGTTTCCCTCCATGTCGGAGTCTGCAAAGGGGTTTTCCCTTGACCTCAGCAGGGGTAAGAGTTCTATTATTCCCTTGTCCCAGTCCTCTACACGGGCTGTGAGCCTGTCTCCGGGGGCGAATTCCCACTCCCTGAACAGCTCTCCCATATCCAGAGCTGTAATAATGACTGTTTCATGGACTCCCATATCCGTATACATCAGTTTCTGGTTATATTCGGGGTTATCCATTGCCAGATATTGATAAACATATTCCTCCCCCACCAGAAAATAACGGGAGAAAGCATTTGTTGTGGATAGTATGTAAGGAATTTTTGCAATATCTTCATTATGTATTCTGAAGGTAAGCTCATGGGGAAAAAATCCCGGATCGCAGAAGGGCATACACCGGTGTCCGGGTATAAGGATTCCGGCTTGTATCTCCTCTTTTGTCGGAGCGATGGTAAAAAGCTTTCCGGTAAAGAGCCCGGCCCGGGAAAAGAACGAACCGTTTTCCAGCCGATATACCAGATGGGATGAGAGAAGATAGTATTCGAGTTCTTTTTTCCTGATAATCCGAGGCCCCCGGCCCATCAGGGAGTATACCTCTTTTAAGGTAAAAGGTTTTGTATGTGTTCTCAGAAAACGAGCTATTGCAGTTTCAAAGGCCTCTCTCATTATCTCTAACTATACCAAAATTTCTGCAAAATGTCGATTGTTGATATTACGTTACAGGAATGAAACATGTGTATCCGGCAGTGGCATAAGTATGTATCAGTTTGACGCATATTAAATGTATCAATTTGATACATTTAGGTATTTTTGACTCTTCACCAAAAAAGCTGTTTGTCAATCGAGGAAAAATTGAATCGGCAATTAATAATAATCAGCGTTAATTCCGTTTAATACAAGGAATTATAATTTCATATAAAAAGCCGTTTTTTTATGGGCAATTGGCATGATGTTTGCATTATACTTAATGAGAACTGAAATGCCGTAACGGCAGGTCATGCCGGCAGGGTTTCAGAATAGTATGATCATGGAGGTGAATCATGAATGCATTAACTTTTTTCAATCCCCGCTTTACGTCAGATCTGTTTGACGTGATAGAGAGGAATTTTTCCGACTATCTTCCCTCAACCCACAGTGCACATCCCGCAATGGTCTCTCCAAAGGTTGATGTACGTGAAACAAAAGATGCGTACATAATGGAAATGGATCTTCCCGGCATGAATCAGAAAGATGTCGATATTTCCGTAAAGGATAAGATTCTGTCCATTTCGTCGGTTAAAGAAGAGAAAAAAGATGAAAAAGAAGGTGACTGGGTAATCAAGGAGAGGCGCACCATGTCCTTTGCCCGCCGGTTTACCCTTCCCGAGGATATCAACGCCGAAAAAATTTCCGCTTCCTTCAAGAGCGGTGTACTCATCGTGAATATCCCGAGGAAACCCGAGGTTCAGCCCCGCAATATTCAGATAAAAGCCTCGGAAGAGAAGAAGCCCGCAGAAAAGAAAGCCGAGAAGTAAAAATCCCGGTTCACCTGAAATGTGACAGAGGCGGAGAAGCCCCGGAAAGCGGCATCTCCGTCTTTTTTGTTTATTAAAAAAATAATTTCTCTCAGCCGGGAATCCGTTTAAAATAAAAAAGACCCTTCAGAAGAGCCCAGGTACACTACGGCACAGAAACCAACTTCCTACCGCTGCTTCCTTCCGGATCTGACGGGGTTTGGCAGCAGCTCCTTGCATAGGACCTGGACTCATCAGAAAGGTCTGACCTTAACGGAGAGAGGGGGATTCGGTTTTCGTCGCAGACGTCCTGTCTGCTCCTCAAACCCGGCTCACTCTCTGCCGACGGCATCCTGCCGCCTTTTCCTCCCTTTGGTCGGCGAGAGTTTGCATCGAATCCCCCTTGCCTTCCAAAGTTTTGCGACTACGGAGAGAGGGGGATTCGAACCCCCGGTACTCTCTCAAGCACACACGCTTTCCAAGCGTGCACCATCGACCACTCGGACATCTCTCCATAATAACATGCTTGTACGTATCCCGCAGGGAGATAAAAAACGGAGAGAGGGGATTCGGTTTTCGTCGCAGACATCGTGTCTGCTCC
>JAISVD010000050.1 GCA_031271875.1 Spirochaetaceae bacterium
AGAGGATACCATATTTATCGAGACAATCATGAAGATGTTTCCCGCTTTTATCGCGGGGATATTCCTCTGCGGAATCCTGGCCGCCGCCATGAGTTCCGCGGATTCCCAGCTTCTGGTCGCTGCTTCGGCGTTTTCCCGGGATATGTACAAACCTTTTATCCGCAAAAACGCCTCCGAGAAGGAGACCCTCATAATGAGCCGCCTGACTGTTGTGGTCGTCGGGCTTATCGCGTTTTTCATCGCCCTGGACCCGAACAGCTCCATATTCGGGCTGGTAAGTTACGCCTGGGCCGGGTTCGGCGCCGCCTTCGGCCCGCTGATCCTGCTGGCGCTCTTCTGGCGCAAGACCACCCGTAACGGCGCCTTGGCGGGGCTCATCGCGGGGGGCGTTACCGTACTTATATGGAAACCCCTTTCAGGCGGAATCTTCGATATTTACGAGATACTTCCCGGCTTCATCATCTGTCTTGTTGTCGCGGTTGTTGTGAGTCTCCTCGATAAAAACCGTGATACAGAGATGCTCGCGGAGTACGACGCTTATCTGGAACTCGGCGACTAAAAGCGCCTTTTCTCAAGCTCTGTCCCTGTAGGCTTGTCGGCGGCTCCCTGACGGATATGTATTACATTATGGCTGCAATTGCAAAACTTTCCCGGTTTTGCAATTGCTTCTTTTCTTTTTGATGTTCCTGTTTTAGTTATAATGCCTTTGTCCTGTCACTCCCACAGCTCCTTTCTCCGTACATGTATGGGAAGAAGTCTGTTTTTGCCGGTTTTCTTCAGTATATCTTCCCGCCCCGATTCACGTATCCCCACTACTTCGGTATAGTTTGCTGTCTCCCGCATCCAGATGGAGCAGAACCATTCGGCGTCTTTTCTGGTTTTACTGAACACCGATGGGACAGGTATCGCCGCATGAAGACCAAACTGCATAATTTTCCTGTACTTCGTGAAAAGGCGGCAGAAATTTTCCGTATAATCGGCGGTGGAACGTTTCCCCTTGCCGCTGCTGAAATAGGCATTATATATCCAGATAAAGCGCGTACTGTTGAAATAGGCGGCGTATTTCATCAGCAGTACATATTTCTTGTCCGTTACCGGAGACAGCATCTCTTCCAGCGACAGGGCGAAAAGGGCGGATATTTTTTCATCATTTGTATATATGCGGTAACTGCCGTTCTCCCGCTGCTGTATCTGCGGTTTATTCTTTTCAGAATCCGTAAACCCCCTTTCATAAAACGCCCGGAAGAGTACATCGGCCAGTATCCTGAACACACGGAGTATGTCCTTCTCCTGTTCAAACTGTTCCGTTACCCGTTTCCTCAGGTAATGGCTTGGCATGGTGATTTTACATTCAACTTTGTTCAGCGATGAGCGGATATCATCCCACATTGTGGCAAACACCAGCGCCAGGATGATGAACAGTATTTTTAAAATCGGATGTATGAGTATGAACATCAGAATGACCGCAAAAAGCAGCGGAAGCATGGACAGCCTGAGCAGAAACTTCCGCCTGCGGATCTTTCTGGATACCTCCTCAAGCTGGCGCACGATGAATTTGCCCGTTCCCACAGCCGGAATAGTATCGCTCTCCGTCTCCCGTCTTTTACTGCAGAACGGAACCGGAGGGATATCATCGGCAGATTCTATTTCAAGGCACTGGATAAACACATTTTTATAGGGTTCCCTGATTTTCCACTTCCGGTAACATTCGAGGCGGTCTTCTGCGCGGTTCAGCATCTCTGTGTTGAACGGTATCCGTTCCGCCGCAATTTTCGCGATATCCGTATAGCAGAGCAGCGGGTGGGTGTGTCCTATTCCACGTTCAATTATCCCGTCCATACTCAGTCCGAAAAAACGGGAGTATTTTTTCTGGAGCCGTTCCATATCGGCGCCGCCTTCGGTATGCTCCGCCGAGACAGTGACCACATCCCAGTTGTTGGCTGTTTTATACGGCTGCATATCGTTGAGCCGGAGCGGACGTCCCCGGATCTGATTGACGAAGGCGTTGCTTGTCACGGTGGTGAGGTCTATGAGAGTATTCAGTGTTATGGAATTCCAGCCCTCCCCAAGGAGTGCTCTGGTACTCACCAGACATTTGGTGTCTCCCCGCTCCAGAAACGCTGTCACCAGCGGAACCGATATTCTGGAGTTCCAGCGGATGGAGTCTGAGTACAGTTCATACCATTTACCCTGTTCAATTGACTCAAGCGTTATGGGAAGTTTTTCCTTTTCCAGGAAAACCTCCGCGCTGATAAGAAAATCGGAGACAATGTCCCGGTGGACGAGGAGGGTTTTCCCTGTTATCAGGATGGGACGGCACGGAGCAAGGGCGGGTTCCTCCGCGAGGTAGGCGAAAACTTTACGGGCATCACAGCCGGAATCACTGAATTCCTGATCGCAGAGAATGAGGCACCGCAGATCGTCGCCCATATGGGCGATCTCCCTTTCAAGTACCGGCAGCAGCGCCCGGACCTTTCCTGCGGAATTGCCCAGTATCTGCTGGATATTATCCGGCAGCACCCGGAATCCCTCCGGCCGGAGTTCATACCCCATTTTCCTGAATGCCCTCAACGCCCGGCGGTAATAGCTGTTTTCTGAAAACGGTCTGAGGTAAAAATGGATATAATCGGCCATCACCATGAGAATATCGGTGAAACTGGGAGGCTCCTCCATCTCTCCTGAAAAAAGCACCGAATAGGGCAGCTCCAGCTTCCTGCTGAGGACAAACCGGCAGAGGGCTACGCAGAAATCCTGCCGTTTTTTGTACAGCATGGTAAAGGGAACTGCGATACCCCGGGCATCCCTGAAACACTCAAGCCTGCTGTATGCCCATGACTGGGGCGTTTCCCTGTCGCTGCTTCCGTCGAGTTCATCCATCAGTTTTCTGTAGGGTTCACACATTTCCCGGATGATCGCCCCTTCGGAGTCCGTGGGCGAAACAATGTAGACCAGATCGTTGTACGGGGCCAGGTATCCCTCTTTTATGATCGGCGGGAGCTGAATCTCGTAATTCACCGTGTCGAAGAGGCTGAGGTAGTTGTTCCGCTCCTTCTCCGAGCCGTCCTCCGGAAAGGTTGCCGTCAGGGCGATAAAATATCTGTCCCCGGTATCCATCTGTTTGAGAACCTTCGCCCAGAAACGGGTGAGATGGTGGCACTCATCGAAAATAATGGTCTTCCGGCTTTCCAGCGCTTTGATGATCCTGAGGGAATTCCTGTGGAGCGATTCACCGTTCCGTACACTGAGTGACTGATAGGTAAGTGATACCAGGTCAACATCGGAAAAGGGATCGAATGATGCATCGGTTACCTCGGTATATGTTTTACATGCCCTGATCCACTGCTCCTGTATCGCGAGGGTAGGGGAGAGTATCAGCGCCTTTTCCCCGAGACGGAGAAAAAGTTCGAGTCCTATAAGTGTTTTACCGGATCCCGGGGGAGAGACATAATGAAATTTCCTTTCACCGGCTTCTCGCCGCCGTTCAAAATCTGCAAGTATATCAACCTGGTATTTTCTGAAATCTATATATGATATTTTGGGTTTATTCAGCAAAAGGGTTACTCCATCAATGTTATCCTGAATGTGACATACCCGTTATCGGGACAGGCCAATCCCGTTTTGCTTTGCGGATTTTCCTCAAAATTAAAACGGGCGCCGGAATGTAGTGCTGTCTGCATTGGAAATAGTATCGTATACGCCCCGCCGCACATCGGCGCATCGGGTGTATTCAAATCATCGGCTCTGAACGTATCCCCCGGTTTATAACCGCAGGAACAGAACCCTGTTACCTTTTCAACTGCAATTTCAAATTTTTTCAGATATACCTCTTTATTTTGCTTACTATTACAATGTTTTTTGCGGAGATTCTCAGTATGATACTGGCGGAATTCCGCCTGTAATCTACTGTAGTAGTTGAACTCTCCTGTTATTATCGCGTCATACCTTCCGGAGCTGTATGATCTCTCAATCTCTGTCCCCGGAAGTCCCGCCCTGTTCGCCGGGGGTTCCTGTTTTCAGCTCCTTTCCTGTCACCTCAAGCGGAATTATCCTGAAGATGCAGGTCGAGGAGAGACTGCTCTGCAGGACTTTCTCAAACCGGTCCATCATGGCGGGGGTGTATTTTTCACAGATTGCCCGGAGGCCTTCAGTTTTTTCGGATTCCTCTTCGACGATTTCAGCTCTGCCGGTGATGACGCAGGATTCGAATTCGGTGGTAAACCGGCCCTCCGGAACCCGCACATTTGCCGCGCAGGTGAGGGTTACTGCGGGGTTTCTCCTGATATTATCGATTTTCTGCCCCTCATAGGCGCAATGAAAATAGATTACAGTATCTGTCCCGTTTACGATCCGGGCTGTTGAAAGAGGGATACAGTAAGGCGAACCATCGCTGTTTACAGTCGCGAGAACGGCATACTCCGCCTTGTCAAATACGTTCCATGCGAACGCTTCGTCCCGTTCGCGGTCTTTTCGTCTCATCTGGTTTCCCCCAATTCCTTTGACCGTATCCACGCCGCTTCCGCCGCCTCCATTACGGCGGCACGGAACCCGCCGCGTTCCAGGGCATATACCGCCTCTATGGTTGTCCCTGCAGGGGAACACACAGAATCCTTCAGCTCGCCGGGATTTCTGCCTGTTTCAAGCACCATCGCCGCCGCGCCCTTGAGGGTCTGGGCGGCATAACGCACCGCCTGTTCACGGGGTATACCAAACCGCACTGCCGCATCCGCGAGGGCCTCGATAAAAATAAAGCCATATGCGGGACCGGAACCGCTCACGGCGGTCACACCGTCCATGAGTGTTTCGGGGACAACTTCCGTCAGCCCCGCCGCCGCAAGGAGTTCCCGTACCGCAACAAGTTCCTCCGCCGAGATACCCGGCCCCGGAGAGATACCGATCATCCCTTCGCCCACAAGAACGGGAACATTGGGCATTATCCGTATCAGCTTTGTATTTTCTGCTGCTGCATCCGCGAGCGCGCCGAGGGTAACCCCTGCCGCCATTGAAACAAAAAGCTTGTTCCGGCTGTCCTCGCCGAGTTCTCCGAGTACCGGGCCTATATGCGCGGGTTTTACCGCGAGAAAGATACAGTCTGCGGCCCGGACTGCGTCTCTGTTTGATACCGCGTGACAGCCCATGGCCGCGGCTGTTTTTTCAGCCTTTTCAGGGTCCGCATCACTCACAAAAACCCTGCCTGGATCTACTGTTTTGCAGACCGCCTTTATCAGGGCGCTGCCCATAACTCCGCATCCTATACAGGCTACAGAATTGATTTTCATCTCTTATCTCCCGTAAAATATCCCTTTCCGGAGCAGCCTGCTCCTGTGGGATTGGCTCCGGTACAGTCTGCCTGAGTCATTCAAATATTCATACCCCGATATGGAGGAATATATAGAAACTCCGCCGTGACATGACTGCGAAACATGCAGTCATGTCACGGCGAATAGTTCGGACACCGCA
>JAISVD010000159.1 GCA_031271875.1 Spirochaetaceae bacterium
CTACGAGAATACGGTCGTTCTCTTCGATAAGTGAATAATCGTGAACGGCCCGGTCGATAATGCGGAACAGTTTTGGCTGCGGCATATCCTGTTATACAATGGCGGCACTGATTTATTCAACCGAGAATAAATCAGCGATTCCGTAATATCTCACATTTTCTTTAAATACCCTCAAAAAACAGAGGATTATTATGGATTTTACATTATAAAAGGGATATACTGGACACTATAGAAATCAGTTTAACGGTCAGGGACTGTTATTCAGGAGGTATGTATGATTCGTTCAAAAATAGTTGCCGTATCTGTTTTAGCCGCTGTAATAGCGGTAACAGGATGTGCATCAAAAAAAGGTGAAGAACCCGCGCCCCCCAGGGAGATTGAAAGCGCACAGAAAACTGCTGTGATTGAGCACAAGGGAACATCCCTCGGGATAAATGATCTGCCTCTGTGGGTAGACACCTATGTTTCCCAGGGAATTCTGGGGCTTGAAGCGATGCCGGAATACAAGGATTTTTACTGTTTTGTCGGTGAAAATACCGGTACAAACCTGAACTCCCTGCTCTCATGGGTAACAGGTTTTAACATCTCCCAGGAGATGGCGCGTACTATTTCCACCAAGGTTCAGGCGCTGTTTGTCGGCGCCGCCACCGGAAGCCCTGAGGCCGCTTACGGTTCCTATTTCGAGAACGTCGTAAAGACCACGTCGGAAGCGAGCTTCTCCGGCGCACGCAAGGTAAACGACTGGTGGGTATATGTCCGCTACTACAATGACGACGGAAAAACCGTCCAGAAAAACGAGTACCGGGCGTTTGTGCTTACAATTATTCCCAAGGCACAGCTTGACCAGCAGGTGATGAACATTATCAACGGTGTTGATTCATCAGCCGCGACACCGGAACAGTTGACCGCTATCGACAGGGTAAAAGCGGTGATGTCCTCTGAAGGATTCCTCTCAGCGGAATAACGGAAAACGCTCAACGGTCTTTCATGAAAAAAGGGCTGTCTCCGGAAGTGATTCCAGGCAGCTCTTTTTGTTTTTTGCGGTATGTCCTCTGCGGTTAGTTTAGCAGTAGGCGATATTTTTATTTTTATCAGTTTTTGTATCAATATATCCTGGATATTTCCTCTTGAATCTATTACCATTAATACATTTATAATATTAGTATCTATCCGATAGATTATTCTCCAGGGTGATTTTATTATATCACTTCTTTTTATTTCTCTCATGTTATTTTTTCCTTTTACAAATACCTTTTTTAATGGTTCTGCTTTCAGAATATCGGCTGCAACGTCAGTTCCACCCGGCGGTTCAGAGCCATCCCTTCGGGCGTATCATTCGGCGCGAGCGGAATTGTTCCGCCGTAACCGGCGATGGTAAACAGTCCGCCGTCTATTCCCCGGGACTGCATTTCACTGACTATCCGCTGGGCGCGCTCAACCGACAGCTGCTTTTCCCCCTCCGGTTTTCCCACGCTCGCGGTATGTCCCTCAACGAGAATCGTATAGCGCCCCGTGGCGGCGGTGCTGCGGATCGCTTCGGCAATGCGGTCCAGCCGGTCAAATTCTTCGGCGAGGAGCTCGTCGGAATCGGCCTTGAATCTGAGGTCCCGTATCGATATGGTGATCCCCTTATAGGTATCCTGTACGTTCACATCCTGTATATCGCTGTCAAGGAAAAAGTCGGTGATTTCATTATAGGTGAAATAATAGGGTTCATCCTTCACCGGGGCTTTCACAGGATATCTGAGCATGGTTTCATCAAGCAGGATCACGACCCTTCCCTGCCTGAAAAGTTCAAGGTTTTCTTCAACAGTAAGAATCCTGAGAGCGTCCTGCCGGGAGATGACGGGATCGGTACGGTTTGTGCCGTACACCTGTCGGGCGGTAATTCTCAAAGGATCCCGGCCGACCCGCCTTTCATACTCCCGCTCCGAAAGGGAGGAGGAATACACTACAATCCCCTGAGTCTTCGCCGCCGCAGGGTCAACCATATTGCGTTCATAGAGAAGGTTCATAGAATCATCCCATATCTTTGGGAAAAGGGCTGGTTCGGTTTTCGCGGTGACATATTCACCGTAAACGGGAAGCTCCCCCCGGGCGTCTATGATGATCCCGGAATAACCGCGGGAGGGTACGGAATCCAGGGGCATCCGGGGGGTATACGGCGAATCATGGGAAACGAGAAGAGCGCAGATGTCGATAAGAGAGAGGGTATGATTTATAGACATTGTTTCCAGCCCGGAGGAAAAAAAGCCGGGCGTTTTTTTCCCGCTGTCGATGAGGTTCGTCATATCTGCCAGGGAAAGGGTCTCCTGCAGAACCGCATCTCCTATATTTATAGAAGAATCCAGAGGAATCGAAAGGAGCGCGTCCTTTATCAGGCCGGGGATTTCGCTCAGAATGATATCGGCGGCGGTTCCGCGGCCTGCGGGAAGCTGTATATTGGGCGGGATGGTGCATAAAGTAGGTGGCTGGACGAGAACAGGATGCGCTGCAATGCGTGTGTGAGAGGCAGA
>JAISVD010000239.1 GCA_031271875.1 Spirochaetaceae bacterium
GTTTTGGGCGGGTCCACCAGCGCGGCGGGGAAAAAGATAAAAGTTGATGGTACGTCTTATACCATCAATTCAAACGGATATCTTACCGTTCCCCTTTCCGCCGGTTCACACAGTATAACAAAGGGTGACGGCATCAATCTGTTTTACATAGCCGTCACCAATTAACGGAATGGGACTGTCCGAAACGGCATATTTCTGCGAACCGAAGGTTCGCGATCTGCTGAAAAACCGGTTCGGACAGCTTCCCTGGAAATGGTTCAACTGAGACTTAAGGATGAATAACCTGCCTGTGGATTTGCACAACCGGATCCACCGATGATAAGATGCCTGAAAAAACACAGCCGTTTTTTCAGGCACCGCTTTTTAATACCTGTTTGCCTCGGCAGTGAGGAAAGCAGTATTGCGTTGACCGTTGGAGACTAAAGATTTATAGTGATTCCCATTGTGGTAAAGCCCTTTTGTATTACATTCAATATATTTCTTGAAAAGCTCATGCCCCTGCTGACTCCCATCGGAGTTATTGCGGGTTTTCTTCTTGGGAACCGCATATCCGGTTTTGCTCCGGCGGTGACATTTCTGTTCGCCTTCATGACTTTTACCGGGGCCCTCGGGATGAGTATCCGGAATTTCATCGATGTGATACGGAAACCCCTGCCGATCTGTGTTTTTCTGTTCTGTTTTCATGTCGTTATTCCGGTTGCAGTGAGGTTTATCGCCGGAGCGGTTTTCCGTACCGAACCCGCATTCATTACCGGTCTGGTTCTGCTCTTTTCTATTCCCACCGCTGTTGCCGGTTACATCTGGACCTCCATACATAACGGGAACGGCCCCCTCTCTCTTACCCTTATCCTCATCGATACGATCCTCGCGCCTTTTCTGACCCCCTTTACCGTTTCCTTTCTGCTGACCGAATCCATAACGATAGACAGTACCGGTATGCTCATCTCCCTCGTATGGATGGTGGTAGTCCCTTCCATTATAGGCGTATGTATAAACGAATTTTCCCGGGGAAAGATACCGCCCGCCGTGACCCCCTGTTTCAAACCACTGTCCAAAATAGCGCTGCTCTGTGTGGTGGCTATCAATTCGGCGCGGGTCTCCGGTTCGGTCACCTCTGTGGAACCGGTTTTTCTGCTCCTTGCCCTTATGTGTCTGCTCCTTTCATTTTTGGGTTTTTTGATCGGTCAGGCGGCCGGAGGGCTTCTGCGTCTTCAGCGTCCCGACAGGGTAACAATAATGTACTCCACAGGACTCAGGAATATCAGCGGCGCTCTTGTGCTGGCACTCAATTTTTTTGAACCCCGAGCGGCGCTGCCGGTTATTACGGGGATACTGTTTCAGCAGACCCTCGCTGCGGTTACGGGAAAGATCCTGCTTCCGAAGGAAAAGTGATCCGAAGCGTCAATAAATGAGGAAAAACGTGTACAGTGGTACACGAACGGATAATTATGGTATATAGTATTGAGTATGGATATTACAGAAATGCTCGTAAACCAGAGACGGTTTTTTGAAAGCGGAAAGACCCTTCCTCGGCAGTTCCGCGGGGAGATGCTGGGTAAGCTCAGGGAAGCGATCCTCAGGAAGGAGCAGGAGATACTCGCGGCGCTCCATGAGGACCTCGGTAAAAGCGACTTCGAGGCTTACGCGACCGAAGTCAGCATCGTTCTTAACGAGCTTGCATACGTGCGGAAGCGCCTCCGGTCATGGATGCGGCCCCGCCGCGCTTCCGCGGGGATAATCAATTTTCCCTCCGGAGGCAGGATATATCCCGATCCCTACGGGGTGTGCCTTATCATGGCGCCCTGGAACTATCCATTCCAGCTCTCATTCGCGCCCCTTATCGCAGCGATGGCGGCGGGAAATACGGTTATTCTCAAGCCCTCGAACTATGCTCCCGCGATTTCGGCGGTCATGGAGAAGCTCCTCACAGAGGTCTTTCCGCCTGAATATATCGCTGTTGTCGAAGGAGGCCGGGAAGCAAATCAGGGGCTGCTCTGTGAGCGGTTCGATTATATCTTCTTTACCGGCGGCGTTACGGTAGGAAAGCTGGTAATGGAGAGCGCTTCCCGCTATCTGACGCCGGTGACCCTTGAACTGGGCGGAAAGAGCCCCTGTATTGTCGATGAAACCGCTGACATAAAGCTCGCCGCGAAGCGGATCGCCTGGGGAAAATGCATCAACTCAGGACAAACCTGTGTGGCCCCCGACTATATCCTTGCCCATGAATCGGTCAAAAAGGAGCTTGTCGCGGAGATCGGAAAAAACATTACCCTCTTTTTCGGTGAAGATCCCTCGTCAAATCCTGAATTCCCGAAGATCATAAACGAAAAACACTTCCAGCGGCTGAAGGAGCTGCTCAAAACGGGGAAGATCGCCTGTGGAGGCAACACGAATGAGGCCGAACGCCGCATCTCTCCGACGGTTTTTGAGGATACCCGCTGGGAGGACGCAATAATGCAGGAGGAGATATTCGGGCCGATTCTGCCGGTGCTTACCTTTACCGACCTGAACGACGCAATCGCCTCGATAAACAGACGGCCCCATCCGCTGGCGCTCTATCTGTTTACCTCGTCAAAAGAGCGGGAGAATCGTGTCATTCATTCGGTACGCTTTGGCGGGGGGTGCATAAACGACACGGTGATGCACCTTACCGGCGACAGTATGCCCTTCGGCGGAGTAGGAGAGAGCGGAATGGGAAGCTACCACGGAAAAGCCGGATTCGATACCTTTACCCATTACAAGAGCGTCCTGAAGAAATCCACAGTCATCGACATTCCCGCCCGGTATCCGCCCTACAAGGGCAAATACCGGCTTCTGCGGCCTTTCCTCTGAGCAGGCTTTGAGGTACTGTCCGAAAAGGCATATCTCTGCGAACCGAAGGTTCGCGGTCTGTTGAAAAATGTGCTCGGACAGCTTCCCTGTTCAGCCTATAAGAGGCGTTGCCTGAACAATTCCGATGATAATCAGCGCCTGGGCGAGAAGATATGTTACCATTACCCAGAAATTTCCCCAGTGGGTGTCGCGCCCGACAAATATCCGTTCCGAGAGGATGGCGTCGGAGACGAGAAAGATGATACCTCCCGCCGCCATGAGCCAGAAGGGAAGTGCCATCCGCGCTATTGCCATAAGGGTAAA
Source organism: Spirochaetaceae bacterium (assembly GCA_031271875.1). GTDB lineage: Bacteria > Spirochaetota > Spirochaetia > Treponematales > Treponemataceae > JAISVD01. Next base: position 3,136 of record JAISVD010000239.1, read on the forward strand.
CGAGCAGGACATGGCGCAGATCGCCAGGGCGTACAAAAATACGAT
>JAISVD010000243.1 GCA_031271875.1 Spirochaetaceae bacterium
TTCCCTGATCCGTACAAGCCATGTCTGTTCCTGCTGCTGAACGGCTGCCGCAGACGACTCCCCCGCTTCCCCGGTACTTTTCTCAGGTACGGAAGCACAAGCGACTGTAATAAAAGAAAAAAGAACGATCACCAGGAGAATTACCCTGCTCAATTTCCGAAACATAATAAAATGATTACCTCCGGCACATATATCCTGTTTTCCAAGCAGAGATACCCTTTCCATGAAAAAATCATCCTCCCTGTCAATATTGTATCTTGTGTTCCATATCTTTTGTTTCTGTTATATCCGGGACTGCAGACTCAAAATCTGTACAGTTTTGAATCTGTCTCTACTTATTGAAAACAATAATTACTTATAGTATAATACACGTGTTATGCGGATAACACAAGCACAAATTTTTCTTTCCCATTTTTCTTATAATATGATACAAATCAAAAGAAACCTTGTTCCGGAAACAAAAATATGTGTTCCCGTGAAGGCGGATGCCTACGGACACGGGGCGGTTGCCATTGCGCGTACCGCAGAACAGGATGGGGCGGATTATCTTGCTGTCGCTTCCGTACAGGAAGGTATTGAACTCAGGAGCGCCGGAATCGGGCTTCCGATTCTGGTTCTGAGCCTGCCTGCTCCGGATGAGCTTTCTGAACTTGTCACTGCGGAGTTGACGGCTGTGGTTTGTGATATGGAATTTGCCGGGCAGCTTGAAACCACGGCGGCGGCTCTCGGTAAAACGGTTTCCGTGCACCTGAAGATCGATACGGGAATGGGAAGGATCGGCTGCCGTCCCGGTGATGCGGCGGCGCTCGCCCGGGACGTTTCCGCCCTGGGCCGGCTCCGGCTCTCCGGTGTGTGTACCCATCTGTCGGTTTCGGACTCCCTCCGGGAGGAGGATATCGCCTGGACAAATCTTCAGATTGACAGATTTTCCGCGGCGGTAAGTGCGATCAGAGACGCCGGGATTGATCCGGGGATAGTGCATTGCGCCAATTCCGGGGCTGTCCTGCTGCATCCCCGTTCCCATTTCGATATGGTACGGCCCGGTATCGTTCTGTACGGATATCCCCCAGAGGTCAGCTCTTTGGGGCGCCTAAAGGACCGTTCTCCTGTCCGGGACGTTCCTCCGGGATATGGGGGGGCGCTCGATTTTCTGCCTGTGATGGAGCTGGTGACAGCGGTTTCTGCAATAAAAAGGGTATGCGCGGGGGAGTATATCTCCTATGGGCGAACCTGGCAGGCGTCCTGTGATACCTGGATAGCGACGCTCCCGCTGGGATACGCTGATGGCCTGCTGCGGCGGTTTGTTCCGGGTCTCACTGTGCTCATCGGGGAAAAAAGCTATCCCGTTGTCGGACGAATCTGTATGGACCAGTGTATGGTCGATCTGGGACCTGAGACCGATGTGGAGCGGTGGGATCGGGTAGTTGTCTTCGGTCCCGAAAAAAACGCCCTTTCCGCCGCCGATATTGCCCGGATGACAGATACCATACCGTATGAGATTACCTGCGGAATCAGCAAACGGGTTCCGCGTGTGTATATAAAGGAAGATGTATGTCAGATATTCCCGAGATAGTCAGCCGCCCCACGTGGGATGAATATTTTATGGAAGTTTGCCAGGCCATAGCAAAAAGAGCGACCTGCGACCGGGGCCGTTCGGGCTGTGTCATTGCCAGGGATAACCAGATTCTTGTCACCGGATATGTGGGGTCTCCCACCGGGCTTCCCCACTGCGACGAGGCGGGTCACCAGATGAAAAAGATGGTACACGAGGACGGTTCCGAAACCTGCCACTGCGTCAGAACCGTACACGCCGAACAGAACGCTATCTGTCAGGCGGCAAAACGGGGCATATCCATCGACGGAGGAACCCTCTATTGCCGCATGACCCCCTGCCGTACCTGTGCGATGCTCATTATAAACTGCGGAATCCGCCGGGTGGTATGTGAAAAACGGTATCACGACAGCGCCGACTCAATCGCGATGTTCAGGCAGGCAGGGGTTCAGCTTGAACACCTCTCCGATGATATCCAGTCCTACACGAATATGTAAGGTGTTACAGATAATCAAAGAGCCACTGCCGGAAAATCCGGTAGTCCGCTTCAAGCGGGATAGACCTGTCCGATAGGTGCAGTACCTGTTCAAGCCGGGACGGCATGGAGGGTTCCCTCCCGATTGCCTTGTACACTGTCTCACCGAATTTCGCGGGATGGGCTGTTTCGAGTACAATCCCGACACATCTGTTTTCGCAGAGTCCCCCGGCCCATCCCGGCATGATCGGTGTAAGCCCCGGTTTTCCGGGATCGCCGCTTTTTCCGTCCCGGAGCGCATTCATTGCGCCCTCCCTGATATCGGTCCAGGCTTTCCACGCCACGGCCCCGTGGGGATCTATAATATATCCCGTGCGGCGGTAACACTCCTGTATAGCGGCAAGCGTTCCTTTGTCATCAAGCCAGTATCCGGCGATGATATCCCGGGCGTCCTCAAGGGAATACATGGAATTCATCCGCTCGAAATTGCTCGGCGCGCCGACGTCCATGGCATTCGAGAGTGTTGCGACCGATGGTCTGGGGGTGTACTCCCCCGAATAGAGCCAGTCCGGAATAGTCCTGTTCGAGTTTGTGGCCGCGATAAATCCTTTTATCGGAGCGCCCATGGTCCGGGCCATGAGCCCGGAGGTCAGGTTGCCGAAATTCCCCGACGGGACCGAAACAATGAGCTCCGGGTTTTCGATACGGTTATCGTGGCGGCAGCGCTGCGCCACGATAAGTGAGGCATATATATAGTAAAAACTTTGCGGTAAGAGGCGGGCTCTATTGATGGAATTTGCCGACG
>JAISVD010000048.1 GCA_031271875.1 Spirochaetaceae bacterium
CTGTCTGTCGCTTTCAGCGGGAACACCAGCTGTTTCCGTGGTAAAGGAGACCGGATCGATCTCTATTGAGGTGCCGTCCGTCACGGACCCCCGTTCCTATGAACGCAAGAAACTGGATGACGGCATCATATGGCCGGTGAACGCAACGGATATTTATTACCTGTCGGGAAAACTGAGCGGCGTCGCCCTGAGCGCAAAAAAGGGAGAAACCGTAACCTCCGTGGCTTCCGGTTCCGTTATTTCAACCGGTCCCTACAGGGGGTTTGGTCAGGTCGTCTTTATACAGTCCCTCTCCGGCTATATGTATGTGTATGCAGGACTTGAAACGATCAAAGTAAGAAAAGGGGACAGGATATCATTCGGGGATGCCATCGGAACAGTGGGTAATGATACTCTCTCGGGAAAAGCTCAGTTGAATTTCATTGTATACAATAAGAATACACCCATAGACCCAGCGTCAGCTCCGCGGGGATAAATTATTTAAATAAATTTGCATATAAAATATCAAAAGATTATAGTTAAAGTAATGTCAAAGATGAAAGAAAATAATAGCCGCCGTAAGGCAAAGAAGAGACCGGAACCTGTTGTTATTTCGGGAAGACCTGGAAAAAAGACCCGCAGTGTCCGTGATGCAGACCCTCTCGCTCTCTATCTTAAGCAAATTTCAAAATACCCTCTACTGAGCGCAGAAGATGAACGGATTGTGGGTGAACAGATTCAATCTACAAAACAGGAAATTGCACGGATTAAAGAACAATCTGAAGGTGGCTTGTCTGAGGAACAGATGGAGACGGAATCTGCCCGCCTTGAGGAGCAGTTGAGAGAAGCGAAGAATCTGATGATAACCGCGAACCTTCGGCTGGTTGTATCGATTGCCAAAAATTATCAGCACCGCGGCCTGGGATTGCTCGATCTGATAGATGAAGGCAACATCGGACTAATCGAAGCGGTGGACCGTTTCGATCACACCAGGGGATGCCGTTTTTCCACCTACGGTACCTGGTGGATCCGGCAGGCGATTATCAAAAGCCTCGCCGACAAGGGCCGCATCATCAGAATTCCGATCCACATGCTGAACACAATCAGCAAGTGTTTTCTGGTTGCCAAGCAGCTTACACAGGATTACGGACGGGATCCCACGGCGGAGGAACTTGCGAAGTATCTCCAGATGACCCCCGAACGTATACGGGAGGTGATGAGTCTCTCCCAGGAGACCGCCAGTTTGGACACGCCGGTGGATGACGACAACACTACCCATCTCGCGGACCTGATCCGTGACGATTCCCTGATAGAACCGATAGAGCTGGTGTTTTCCTCTGCCCTGGAACAGACCATGGAGCAGGTGTTGATGGAACTTTCGGAACGGGAGATGGCCATCATCAAACTCCGGTTTGGTCTGAGCGGAAAAACGCCTCTGACCCTGGAGGAGACCGGGAAGATACTGGGGATAACCCGTGAGCGGGTTCGGCAGATTCAGGAGAAGGCGATGATCAAGCTTCGGGATCGGAAGGAACTGACAGCTTTTCATCAGATATAAAGCCGTACCAGCCCCCCTTTTCAGTCATTTCATTTGCCGTTTACACAAATAGAAAAAAGCTCCATACATACCCGGGCATCGTCTTCGGCACGGTGGGCGTTTCCGCTCTCTATCCCGAAATGGGATGCGAGAAACGGGAGAGAATATTTTCCCAACTGGGGAAATGTTTTTTTTGACAGTGCAAGGGTGTCAATCAGGCGGTTATCGATAGAGGTAAAACCGCATCGGGAGAGTTCGGCGTTGAGAAAGGAGATGTCGAACGGGGCGTTGTGGGCGACAAGCGGTGTCTTCCCGATAAAGGAGAGAAAATCGGGGAGTACCTCGGCGATGGCCGGTTTTCCCCGCAGAAGTTCATCGGTGATGCCATTTATCTTTGCCGCCTCCTGAGGCATGGGCTTTTGCGGATTGATGAGTACGGTGAACCGCGAAATAATGCCATGCCTGTCAAAGCGGAGGGCGCCGATTTCGACTATCCGTTCGGTTGCCGGATCGAGACCGGTGGTTTCCGTATCAAAGACGGTAAACACACCGGTCCCGTAAAGCTCAAGGAGCCGATCACTGTACAGCTCAGTATACTGAGCTGTACGCTCAGCGGTATGCTCATCCCTCTCCATCAGGAAGCTGAGTCCAATATACCGTGGATCTCCGTTTCGATACGGGAGAGCAGGGAAGCGGCCTCACGACGGGCCTTCGCGATATCTCCCTTTTCAACAGGGACAGGACAGTTTATATAGAATTTGATCTTCGGTTCCGTACCGCTCGGGCGGGCGCTGACGATTGTTCCATCCTCCAGATAGAACTGGAGTACATTGCTCCTGGGCAGATGTGCGTTTTCCTTTTTCGCCGGTGTTTCGGGGTTATAGACGGTTCCCTCTCCCACATCCCGTATCTTTACTACCTTTTTGCCCGCCAGCGTTGTGAGGCCTTCGGAACGGAGTTTTGCCATGATGCCGCTCATTACCGCGCCGCCGGATGCGCCGGGGAAGCTTTTCGAGATCGACCTGTCCTCATAATAGCCGTGGGCCGAGAAGAGCTCCTCCAGGCGTTCAAGCAGGCTTTTGCCCCGGGAGCGCCAGTAGAGGGTCATCTCAGCGCACATGGCTGCTGCGGAGATGCCGTCCTTGTCGCGAACCGCTGTTTCCACGTTATACCCGTAGCTCTCCTCGAAACCGAACACATACTGATGGGTGCCGGTCTGTTCAAATGCCGCCATCACCGAGGCGATCCACTTGAAACCGGTGAGGCACTCTTCGGTATGGGCTCCGTAGGATTTCGCGACCCTGTCTGCCATTGTCGTCGTGACTATGGATCGGATCACCGCCGGGTTAGGGGGCATCTTCCCCAGCTCCTGTCTCGAACGGAGGATATAGTCGGTCAGGAGTACACCCATCTGGTTGCCGGTTATGAGGACGAAGTTTCCGTCTTTGCCGGGAACGGCGCTGCCGAACCGGTCAGCGTCCGGATCGGTGGCCATAACCACATCGGCTTTTTCTCTGGCTCCGAGTTCAAGGGCGAGTTTGAGCGCCGCGGCTTCTTCGGGGTTGGGATAGGAGACGGTGGGGAATCTCCCGTCAGGTTCCCGCTGTTCCGGTACGGTTATCACCGTGAGGCCCAGATCGCCGAGGACTTTTTCCACGTGCATGGCCCCGGTTCCGTGAAGAGGAGTATAGACTATCTTCGCCTCTTTTGCCCGCTCCTGTATGAGTTCCGGGCGGAAGAGCTGAGACTTGACCATGGCCCAGTATTGTTCGTCGATCTCGCTGTCGATGAGAATCAGGGAACCCTTTTTAAGGGCCTCCTCCCGTCCGATGTGTTTTACTTGGGTTACTGCGTTTACTTCATCGATGATACCGGTATCGTGGGGTTCCGTAACCTGAGCGCCGTCGTTCCAGTAGGCTTTATAGCCGTTATACGCAGGGGGGTTGTGTGAGGCCGTCACCACGACTCCTGTGTCGCACCCGAGGGTACGAATGGCGAAGGAGAGTTCAGGGGTGGGGCGAAGTCCGGTAAAGAGATAGGTTTTGAATCCGTTGGCGGCAAAGATAAGGGCGGTCGCTTCGGCGAAGGTATCCGAATGGCGGCGCGAGTCATAGGCTATGACTGCGGAAAGGGAACCTGCTTTCGCTTTTTCGGGGAAGGTTTTGATGAAGTAGTTTGCCAGCCCCTGGGTCGCCTTGTTGATAATCAATGTGTTCATCCTGTTTGTTCCGCCGCCCATGATCCCTCTCAAGCCCCCGGTACCGAATTCAAGGTTCTGATAGAAACGGTCTTCCAGTTCTTTCATGTCTCCGGCATCAAGCATCTGCTGTACCTCTTTTTTAAACCCTTCGTCTTTTTCCTCGGCAATATATGCTTTTGCACGGGTTATAATGGTATCCTTATCCATTCCGCTGTTCTCCTTAAAAAGTGAAATCGGTATACATCTGAGCTTGTTTCAATATCAGTATACTGTGATATATGGTATGAAGCAACTGCGAAAAGCAGGATAAATGTATAGCTTATATGAGGGACAGAGCTTTCCCGGAGGAGTTCCGGGAGGAATTCAGAGGCGGGGAGGAGGTACTTTGAGGCCCTCAATATGGCGAAACCGGAAGAGCATCTCCATAAAAGCTCTGTCCCCTTCAGGGGGATAGGGAAAATAGTAGAGGTGGCTCCCGCAGCGGCAGTCGGAGGAACCGAATCCCGCGACCGGTACGCCTCCCATAAGGGCGAGGTTCTCCGCAAGGGCGCATTCGAGATTCAGATATGAGCAGACG
>JAISVD010000170.1 GCA_031271875.1 Spirochaetaceae bacterium
CACCTGGCTTATCTCTTCCGGAACATCTGATATATGTATCGTCGATCCCGGCGGAAATCCTGATATGATTATAGCACGGATTGCCGCTCTGGAGAAAAATCCCGCAATGATTATCCTTACCCACGGCCATTTTGACCACCTTGGGGCGGTTCCGGCGCTTGCTGCCGCGTATAAGGGGCTTCCCGTATGGATACATGCCGCCGATGCGGAATATCTGGGTGAAACGGGACTCCAGCGCCACCGGGAGGATTTTGAGCGGGTGGGTGCCGGGAAGCTGATGAATTCCTTCACTATGTCCCTGCCGGAACCGGAGCGCCTTATCGCAGAAGGGGATACGTTTTTTGCGGAAAACGGTTCACTCTGGCAGGTGCTCCATACGCCGGGACACAGCCCCGGTTCGGTGTGTCTGTACAATGAAGCGGAAAAAGTCCTGATCTCCGGGGACACACTGTTCAGAAACGGGATCGGGAGAACCGATCTGCGGGGCGGAAGTTCCGCCGGACTGAACAGGAGTCTGGAAAGGCTCTCCCGGCTTGACGGAGCTGTCCGGGTGCTTCCGGGGCACGGAGGCGCCACATATATCAGGCAGGAACTGGGCTAACCATATCCTGAGTGAACTTCAGGATGTACCTACCGGCAGTTCTGTCCCCGGATGTCTTTCCTAGCGCGAATGGGCCAGAGACTCGGCGATATCAAAAGCGTGATCGCCCATTCTTTCTATATGCCGGACGATATCGAGGTAGAGCAGTTCCGCCTTGACATCTGCCCCGGCTTTGAGACGTTTGCGGGCGACCTTTTTGAGGTTCCTGCGGAAACGGTCGATCTCATCCTCGAAATTACGGGCGGTAACAAGCCCCTCGCTTGAAAGGTGGCTGTTTATGTGCTTCTTTATGAAGGCGAGAAAGCGCTGTACCAGGTTTATATAGGGACAGAGGCGGTCAATATCGTCGTTCTGGAATTTCATCTTTTTTTCAATACTCCGATTCAGGAGAAGAGCTACACTGTAACAGCTGTCCGTTATGCTTTCAATGTCATCCACAATGTGGAGCATGACGGTGATGTTTTTCTTGGTTCTGTCCGACAGGGGCAATTCCGATGAGGAGAGAAGAAACTTTGAAAGCTCCTCCTGCATCTGGTCGGTGTACTCCTCAAGTTCCGCAAGTTTACTCAGCTGGGAGATAGTGGATTGTGTATCCTTATCAGTGCCGAGACTGGACGTAAGGATATCGACCATCCGGGTGGCCACATCGGTCATATCGGAAAGTTCCTTTTCGGCCCTGATGATATAGGACTCGGCATTTTCCTTGATGCCCGGAGAACCAAAATCCAGCCGGTAAACCTCGGGGGTCTCATTCACTTCGGGTTTGATGATCCGTTCGGTGAGGGCGGCGAGCTGTTTGACAAACGGCAGGAACAATATAGTACATAAAACGTTAAAAACCGTATGCAGCATGGCAATATGTGTCGTTATGGCGGCGTCCACAGGTCCCGGTATAAGAACATCGACGAGCATGAGCAGAGGACGCAAGAATATGGCGGCAAGTATTGTCCCGATAACGTTGAAAAGGACGTGCACCAGCGCCGCCCGCCTGGCGTTGACCTTCGTACCGATTGATGCGAGTACCGCATCTATTGTAGTTCCGACGTTACTGCCGAGTACCATCGCCGCAGAGAACTCCCAGGAGAGCAGCCCCCGGAAGGCCAGTGTTATGATAATCGCAGTGGAAGCGCTTGATGAGTGGATGATAACGGTTATCAGACAGCCCGCAAAAATACCGATAAGGGTACTCAGAGCCCCCCTGTCCGTAAATGCGGACAGGAAGGAGATCGTATCCGCATCGATTGCAGGCAGTGAATGGGAGAGCATATCCAGCCCCAGAAAAAGGAGGCCGAATCCCATAATGGTCTCTCCGAGGCCCTGTTTTTTCCAGCTCCTTACAAAGGTAAGCAGAAATCCCAGCCCAAAGGCGGGTACGGCAAATGCGGTAAGGTTGAAATTAAACCCGATAAGGGAGACGATCCATGCTGTTATGGTGGTCCCGATATTTGCCCCAAAAATGACCCCGATGGACTGGGTAAGGGTGAGCAGACCGGCATTGACAAAGGAAACGACCATTACGGTGGTCGCGCTGGATGACTGGATTATCATGGTTATAATCAGCCCGGTCAGAACCGCCAGGAAGCGGTTTCCGGTCATATAACCCAGAACCTTGTGCAGCTTTTCTCCGGCCGTCTTCTGGATCCCGTCGCTCAACATCTTCATCCCGTACAGGAGAAACCCAAGACTGCCGATTATCTGAAAAACAATGGATACTACCGCCATATTTTCACCATATCAGAATAGAGAACTCTTTTCAACCGAGCGATTACATTGTACTATATGATACATGATGCGTATATTCAGATATGTCTTTTTTCTGGGCATTGTTTTCTATCTGTTTTTCGTGACCGGGTGTTTTTCAGATACAGAAAAGAAAGAGATTGAGGTTCCTGTATCGGAGGAATCCGCCGCCAAACTGTGGGCGCCTTCAGAAAAGAAGGTCTGTGTGGTTTTTGGTCCCGGATATACTGAACCGGAGTTCACGGGAAAAGCGCTGGAAATGCTTTCCGAACAGTTCGGGCTCGAAGCGGACGGCGGACTTATCAGGCCCCTCTATTACCCCGATGACTTTCTGTATTTCGGGATCGTCCGTATCTCACGGCTGAGCGAACTTGCCTCGGATGCGGCGGTTACCGCAGTCATTACCATTGGCGGCCCCGAGGGTACTGCTCTGGGACTCTCATTGCTCCGGGCCCAGCGCAGTGATATCAGGATTATCTCCGCTTTTCCCCAGGATGATCCTGTTGCCATAGAGGGAACCTCCGCGATAGTTATCGATTTTGACCGTGGAGGGGATGATCTCATAGCGGAAGAACAGGCCCTGAACGATCTTGACGCAGTACCGGATCTGCTCAGGTCCATGGCGGATATTGCTATTGCCGGGGATATACCCGTCATGGGGGAACCCCTGAGAGTGTTTGCGGCAGATCTGTTCGATCCCTGGACCGTACAGTTCTATATCGATCCTGAAACAGGTATGCGGTCCGGAAACCATTTCATACTGGCGCGTAAACAGGAATCTTCATGAACGCGCTCTGCCAGACTGAATCACTGCTTATAGGCGCCCCGGAGGCCGTAGAGGAGTTCGAAAAAAAGGAGTCCGTGCGTCTTTTGGTTGTTTCCGATACCCACGGAGAGGGGGAGCTTCTGGAAGCAATTATAAAAACATTCGGGCCGGAATGCGACGCCCTGTTCTTTGCGGGGGACGGGTGCTGGGATGTGGCGGCCTGTCTTGGAAAGGCGTATTCGAATGTGGCCCTGAAGGAGGCACTGCCTCCGGTACTTGCGCTTGTGCGGGGTAACGGCGATGAGGAGCAGTACCGTATCACCACGGGAACCCGGCAGAGTCAGGATGAACAGGACAGCCATCCGGGTTTTCCGGTTTTCTTCGCCGACAGGCAGATCGTGAAGGCCGCGGGACGGAAGATATTCCTGACCCACGGACACCGTCAGCGGGTCGAATACGGCATTGATTCTCTTGTGACCGCATCGGAAATGTTTGACTGCGATATGGTCTTTTTTGGCCACACCCACAGGCCCTGTGTGTATGAGGAAAAGATGTGCCTTCTGCTCAATCCCGGAAGCTGCGCCCGCCCGAGGGGAGAGATGCCTGCAACCTTCGCGGTCGTAGAGTACCCGAGTTTTGGGGAGCTGTACAATGTACAATTTTATGCAATAGACGAGAGTTTCGGAAAATACCGGTTTTCACGGTTCTGTTTCTAAAGGAAACACTGATTTATACATGAGCATAAATCAGTGTTCACCTCTTCAATCACCATAAGTATTCCGGAAAGTTCAAGTGGTATTTTTTGTGAATTGGTTAGAAAGGATACATTGAAAAATCAAAAATTATTTTTCCATTCCTTTCAACATATGAAAGTGGAATTTTAGGATTATTAATATCTTTTCCTCCAGTATCATGCCACTTAGTTTCCCACATTGAATACCAATGCTCCATTGCTGATGATTCCAAGCGATAAATTTTTCGTAATTCTATCCCCTCGTAAACAGCAAATATCCAAGGAACTAATCGATATTTTGCGATTATAGCAGGATTCATATGATGATGTGTCGAAAAACTCTGGGTTAATAGTATATTGACAGATTTTAGTTCATATTCTTGACCATCTTTATCAATTGCGTCATTTCCTTCACGACCAGGAAGTGCTTCTAATCCTGTAACGAGTAATATTTGCAAAATCTTTCCGCCATTATCTTGGAAAATATCATTGATGCCATATTTTGCGGCCAATTTCTGATACCCTCTGATATAGGGGAATAATGCTTTCATTTCTTTTAAGTCTTTTGTTTCTTTCATTTATTTTTCTTAAATAAATCGGTTATCGGTACTTCAAGGGCATTACAAATTTTCTCCATTACATCGATTGTTATATTTCGTTCACCCCGTTCTACAGAACCAATGTAAGTCCTATGTAATCCAGCCTTATCGGCAAGTTCTTCTTGAGAAAGATTATGCTCAATGCGTAATTTTCTCATATTATTCGTAAATTTTTCCCTTAAATTCACACTTGACACCTTTAGAAAAGGATATTATCATGAATACTATGAGTCTACAGACTATAAGTAGCATTTCGCAACAAAAGAGTACTAAAAAAGAGAACAAATCTGGGTATTTTTCATCATTGGGGGAAATGCTTCTTGGTGATTCGCTCGATGTATTAGCAAATATGGACGATAATTCCATAGATTTGGTCATAACAAGCCCTCCTTTTGCCTTACAAAGGAAAAAAGAATATGGGAACAAGGAACAATATGAGTATGTTGAATGGTTATCACAATTTGCCCATCTTGTATTTAGAAAATTAAAAGACTCTGGTAGTTTTGTTTTGGATTTAGGTGGAGCATATGAAAAAGGTGTGCCTGTACGAAGCCTTTACAATTTTAGAGTACCACTGAAACTTTGCGATGATCTTGGCTTCTTTCTGGCAGAAGAATTTTTCTGGTATAATCCCTCAAAGTTGCCAAGTCCTATTGAGTGGGTAAACAAAAGGAAAATCAGGGCAAAAGATGCTGTAAATACTGTATGGTGGTTTTCAAAAACAGAATGGCCAAAGGCAAATATAAAGAATGTTCTCACGCCTTATAGTGACAGGATGAAAAAATTACTTGAAAATCCAGAGAAATATTATAAACCAAAAGACAGACCTTCAGGCCATTCAATTTCAGAGACATTTTCTAATGATAATGGAGGAGCAATACCATCTAATTTATTACAAATTTCCAACTCTGAATCAAATAGTTTATATTTGAGACAATGCAAATTATTAAATATCAAAGGACATCCTGCCAGATTCCCAGAAAAGTTACCGGAATTTTTTATAAAAATGCTTACAGATGAAAATGATCTGGTAGTTGATATATTCGGTGGATCAAATACAACTGGATTTGTTGCCGAAAAATTAAACAGGAAATGGATTTCTATTGAGCAATCAATAGAATATGTTGCTTCTTCTGTTCTACGCTTTATTCCAGATGATATTTCAGAAGATAAATTATTAAATATTTATAGCGAAATAGTTGATTTTGGATATATTAATTTAATTTCAGAAAATATTCAAAATAATTTATTTGGCTTTATTTCCAGATCTCCTTCACCCACATTGTCAGCCGGGATGTAAAGCGAAATACTAAAACGTTTCTGAAACCGTTATTCAAGCAAGGGCCATTACCTTGCCGAGGAAATCCCTGGTTCGGGGATTTTCGGGCCGGGTGAATATCTTTTCCGGCGTACCCTGCTCCGTTATTACCCCTTCATCCATGAACAGAATACGGCTCCCCACCTCACGGGCAAAACGCATCTCGTGGGTAACCACAGCCATGGTCATGCCTTCAGAGGCAAGCCCATGGATTACCGAAAGCACTTCGCCTACCATCTCCGGGTCAAGGGCGGACGTGGGTTCATCAAAGAGCATCACCTGGGGCTGCATCGCCAGGGCGCGGACAATGGCTATGCGCTGTTTCTGCCCGCCCGACAGCTGGGGCGGATAGGTATGCGCCTTGTCGGTAAGGCCCACCCGTTCCAGAAGTTCCATGGCGCGTTTGCAGGCTTCCGGTTTGGGCAGTTTTTTAACACGCACCGGCGCGAGAGTAATATTTTCGAGGACGGTTTTATGGGGAAACAGATTGAAATGCTGGAACACCATCCCCATTTCACTGCGGTAACGGTTGATGTTCTTTTCCCGCCTCCATTTGCCGATATGCGCCGCGGTGATCTCCTCGCCGTTAAAGAAAATCTTTCCGGAGGTGGGTTCTTCCAGCAGATTGAGACAGCGCAGGAAGGTGCTTTTTCCGCTCCCCGAGGGGCCGATGATAACAACGACTTCCCCTTTTTCAATGTGTTCATCGATTCCCCGGAGAACATGCAGATGACCGAAATTCTTGGTGAGTCCCTGTATACTAATCATCTTTACGCATCCTCCGTTCAATATGCGCGAGCAGTTTTGACAGCGGGAAGGTAAGCAGAAAATACACCACCGCCGCCACAAGAAGAGGCTCGAACGGCTGAAAGGTGTTGCCCCGGACCGTATTCGCCTTGTACATCAGGTCAGCGATGCCGATTATGGAGACGATGGACGATTCCTTGATGACCACAACGAATTCATTGCCAAGCGCGGGAAGGACGTTTCTGATCGCCTGGGGAATGATGATATGCCTGAGGGACGCGCCGTATGAGAGTCCCAGGCTCCGGCCCGCTTCCATCTGTCCCCGGTCAACGGACTGTATCCCGGAACGAAATATCTCACAGACATAGGCTGCGGAGTTTATCCCCATGGTGATCACTCCGGCCATAAAATCGGCAAAGTTGATCCCCAGAATTCCGCTGAGGAGAGGCACATCAGGAAACCTGATACCCACGGCCTGGAGTCCGTAATAGATAATGAACAGCTGTACCAGCAGCGGTGTTCCCCTGATAAATTCAACATAAGCTGTACCGGCAAAACGGAGCAGACCGTTTTTACTTATGCGGCAGACCGCGAGTATAAGACCAATGAGTGTCCCAAAAACAACCGCAGTGACGGCGAGCATTATAGTGTTTTTGGCGCCTACGAGGTAAAAGGACCAGTATCTTTCAAGGAATGTAAAATTCACTGTATCAGTGTATACCAGAGCGGGAAAACTGGCAATTATTTTTTGGGGAATTCCGGCGGTATGGGAATAAAAATGTTCAATGGATGGCTTAACGTATTCTTATTACTGATATTCAAAATACCATTTTATTATGTATATAATAAAGCGAGGTGTATTATACAAATATAATACACCCCGCTTTATCCAAGGGCTTACTCTCCTGTTACAGTTACCTCATACGTTATCCAAAGACCAAGAATTCCAAGCTTTCTGGTAAAGTCAACGGTTGAAATAGTCGTAATACCGCCATTTTTTGCAGCGGTTTGTATCCCGGCATCCGCACTCCCAAACATACCAAACCAGATTTTTCCCGATGCTTGTCCCACTTTGCTGCCAATCGGGTTAGTCGTTGCAGCCACCGGACTGGTTACCGTGGCACAACTGACAGTCAGAAAACAGATAACGGCAAGAACCGCTATCTTTGCAACACATTTTCTCATGAAAATTCTCTCCCTTCTTTTTTGATGTCCTGCGACAATCTGTATATTGTATATTGTAAAAAAGTCATTTTGTAAAGTATTTAGTGACAAATATAGTGTATACTTGTCAAACATTTTTTCTGGTATTCCGGTATATGGGATGATACGGATAAAAAACCTCTGAAGGACAGATGCGGGGGCGCAGAGTTGTCCTTCAGGGGTTGGTATTATCTGTCACATTGCGCGGGCTGGTTGTTTCTTTGCAGGATCTCTTCGTATAAGCAGCCAGCCGGCAATAAGGAGAACCAGAATCGCGAAGACGGTCCCCACGCCAAAGGAGGCTCCGGCAAAGAACAGGGAACCAAACTGGTACACTACAAGGGCGGCGGCATACGCGAGCAGGGTCTGATATCCGACAGCGATAAAGGTCCACTTCCATGTACCCATCTCATGCCGGATGGCGCCGATAGCGGCAAAACAGGGCGCGCAGAGCAGGTTAAAGACCATGAACGACATGGCGGTCACCCCGGTAAAGAGCGCCGCGATATTACTCAGCAGGGAGGGATCATCCTTCGCAGCCTCGCCAAGCCCAAGGAGAACACCGAAGGTTCCCACAACATTTTCCTTTGCCACAAGGCCGGTTATGGTCGCCATCGCGGCCTGCCAGTTTCCGAACCCAAGGGGGCGGAATATCGGAGCGATCACATTGCCGATAATCGCGAGAATACTGTCTTCACTATCGACAAACCCAAACTGTCCGTCAGCAGCGCCAAAGCTCGAAAGGAACCATACCACACCGCAGGAGATAAAGATAACCGTACCTGCCTTAATGATAAACGCCTTTGCCCGATTCCACATATGAATAAGGACACCTTTTATCGAAGGGATATGATACCGGGGAAGCTCCATGACAAACGGAGCCGTGTCTCCCGCGAAGAGGTTTGTCTTTTTCAGCACGATTCCGGAAAAGATGACCATCGCGATTCCGAGGAAATACATGGACGGGGCGACCCATAGGGAATTACGGAAAAACGCGCCCGCGAAAAAGGCGATAATAGGCAATTTCGCACCGCAGGGTATAAAGGTTGTGAGCATGATCGTCATGCGCCTGTCCTTCTCATTTTCAATGGTGCGGGCCGCCATGATCCCCGGAACGCCGCATCCCGATGAGATCAGCAGCGGAATAAAAGACTTCCCTGACAAACCGAAGCTGCGGAAAATCCGGTCCATGATAAACGCAACCCGGGCCATATATCCGCAGTCCTCAAGTATTGAAAGGAAGAAGAACAGTATCAGAAGCTGGGGAACGAATCCCAGAACAGCGCCGACACCGCCGATTATACTGTCAACCACAAGCCCCCGGAGCCACTCCGCCGTATCTATGGATTCAAGCCACTTCGCGGCAGCGGGCTGCAGGGTTTCCGCAAAGAACGTGTCATTCATCCAATCCGTTGCAATCGCGCCAAGCCACGAAACAGATACAAAGTAGACAATAAACATGACCACCGCGAATAGGGGAAGGGCAAGGAAGCGGTTGGTTACAATCCGGTCGATCTTATCGGAGGCGGTAAGGCCGCTGCTTCCCTTGATCACGCAGCCCGACAGGAGTTCCGAAATCCACTCATAGCGTTCATTTGTGATAATGCTTTCGCTGTCATCGTCAAAGGTCTCTTCACAGCCTTTAATCAGCTGCTCTATTCTGGGCCTGTCCGCTTCAGGGAGCACGGGAACATCACCGCCCCGGTCACGCTCAAACAGTTTCACGGCATACCAGCGGATACGCTCCTTGCCGGTGCGGCCCTCAATCAGAGAGCTTATAACCGACAGGACCTCCTCGGTTTCGGCGCTGAACCGGCAGAAAACCGGAGGAACCGCTTCCGCAGAACCAGCTCCTCCGGCGGCCGCCTCAAGTGCTTTTGCGGCGGCCTCCCGGACACCTTCATTCCGGGAAGCCATTGTCTCCACCACAGGACAGCCGAGCTTCGCGGAAAGTTTTTTTGTATCTATTTTATCACCCTTTTTACGTACCACATCCATCATGTTAAGCGCGATAACAACGGGAATTCCTGTCTCGAGAAGCTGGGTAGTCAGATACAGGTTTCTCTCAATATTTGAAGCATCAATGATATTGATAATAACATCGGGCTTCTCTTCAAGAAGATATTTTCTGGTTACCACCTCTTCAGGCGTATATGGTGAAAGGGAGTAGATTCCCGGAAGATCGGTAATAATGACATCCCTGTTTCCCTTCAGGGTTCCCTCTTTTTTTTCAACCGTAACACCGGGCCAGTTTCCCACATACTGATTAGCCCCGGTCAATTCATTAAATATTGTCGTCTTTCCGCTGTTTGGATTACCTGCAAGCGCTATTCGTATACTCATTTTTTCTCCACTTTGCTGAATACCTCTGATATAAGCTGCGTTTCCGGCCCCGTATGCCGGACTCGTAAATTACCTAATGCTAACTCAAGAGGTAAAAAAAATCAGCTTTTATTGAACGGTACTATTACACAATAATCTTAACCGCTAACGCCCTGCTGAGGGCTACACGGGAATCCTTGACGGAAACAATAAGGTCTCCTCCTACTTCGGACACTATGGAAACCTTTTCTCCGGTAACAAAACCGAGGCTTCCAAGAAACTGTCTTATGCTGTCTGTTCCGGTGATCTTTTTTACGGTACTTACGGCACCGGTTACTGCCATGGTCAACGGCATAGTATATCTCCTGCATACAAGATAACGTCAGTATTATTCGACCTACTGTGAGAAGTTTACCACCGCTAACCATATATGTCAACAGGATTACCTGCAATTCTTGAACTTATTCTTCATGGAAACCGCTGAAACGCCGGAAAGCTTTAACAGAAGACCGGAGTTTTTTTCCGAGGAGCCGTTTTTCCTTTGAAGTCCGGGTCGGCTCTGTTTTCCGCCGTTTTTTGGGAACCACCGCGGCGGCGGCGATCAGCTGTTCAAGCCGGTTAAGCGCATCCGCCCGGTTGCGCTCCTGTGAGCGTTCGGCATCGGAAGAAAGATAGAGCTCTCCCTCCTGATTGATTCTGCCGGCAAGACGGTCTTTAACAAGAGCAAGCTCATGGGGACTCAACCCGTGCAATGCGAAAAGGGAAACAGCGGCATATACTTTTGTATTCACCTTGTTCACATTCTGCCCTCCGTTCCCCCCTGAGCGGGCAAAGGAAAACCGTGTTTCCCGCAGAACCGATTCGTGAAGCGCGGCTCTGTCCATCAGAGGGACTCTCCGGTTTCAGGAATATCCGGCGGTTCGGCCTCAACAACCGCTACACCGCTGGTAAGCATATCAAGAATGGTAAAAAACAGGATGATTATCATCGGGCCGAGGAGCAGCCCATTCAGACCGAAAAACTGGACCCCTCCGAGGATCGAAAAAAAGATGAGCAGGGGATGTATCTTGATTCTGTCCTTGAGGAACAGGGGGCGGAGAAAATTATCCAGCAGGCTGATACACACCCCCGCCAGGATAAGAAAACACACTCCCTTCCATACGGGCCCGGTCAGAACAAGGCTGATCCCTACGGGAAACCATATTGTGGCGGCGCCAAAGATCGGTACGAATGAACAGAACATAAGCACAACCGAAAACAGCAATGCCCCGGGAACGGAAAAAATCTTCATGAGAATAAACGCAGCCACCCCCTGGTACAGGGATACCAGAAAATATCCGGAGAAAAGGTGGCGCGTTATCTCGGAAAATTTCCTGACCAGGGTATTCATATAGAGGGGATTTATGGGGATCGCCTTTCCAAACATCGAAAGAAGGTATGCGCCGTCAACATAGAAGAAATAGAGTGAAAAAACAATGAAAAGCATGGAAACCGTGAAATTGCCGATATTCTTTACCACCACTGTTCCAAGGGAAAAAATAGTCAAGCTGTACTGGCGTATCAGGATGATCGCTTCATTCCACAGATTGATGACCGAGAGGTCGATATTCCCCAGTGTTATTTTGCTTATCAGTTCCGAAAGAAACCGGCCCGGTTCATCGTCGGCAAAGAAATTCGGGTGGTTCCTGATAAATGCTTCTGCGGAAGAGAGAAACGAAAGCAACTGCTGCACGAGCAGTACCCCCACAAACAGCAGGGGAATAATTATCACCAGCAGAGTACCGATGGCAAACCCCGCCGCAAGTATCTTTCGTGTGAATTCGTAGAAACGCTTCTTTTTATCCATTCTGGCGAGGATACGCTTATACAGCGGATGTATAAGAATATACAGAAGCACAGCCCATAGAATAATATAGAAGAAAGGCTTGAACATCAGCGCCATCAGGGCAAACATGAGAACAAAAAGCGCAACAATAAAGATTGTCTGGATAAACGATTTGTTATTCATACTATAGTGAATATACACTATATTGAACGTATGAACAGTGAATTACAGTAAATATGTCATAAAAAACAGAGATATGATGAAAATGAAGGATACGGAATAAGCCGGAAAGGGAAACAGCTTACATAAAGTGAACACTGATGTATGCTCGATACAGACATCAGTGTTTCCCTTGTATTTTTTCTCATTATAAGTGTATAATTATGTCGTTATGACACAAAAAGCGAGCCATTGGGCAGATCAGACTGCCGAAAAAATCATCCGGGAGCGCGGGGATCTGGATATATACACTTGCGCCTCGGGCATAACCCCTTCAGGAACAGTTCATATAGGCAATTTCAGGGAGATAATATCGGTTGACCTCGTAGTCAGGGCGCTGAGGGACAGAGGCAAGAATGTCCGTTTCATCTATTCATGGGACGATTATGATGTTTTCCGCAAGGTGCCGCTCAATATGCCCAAACCGGAGGAGCTGGAAACATATCTCCGCTTTCCCATAACAATGGTTCCCGACACATCGGGGAGGGATGAAAACTATGCGCGCCGCCACGAGCGGGACATAGAGATGATCCTGCCGGTCGTCGGCATCCATCCGGAATTTCTCTATCAGTCACAGCGCTATCAGGCGGGACTGTATGCCGAGGGGATGCGCCGGGCCCTGGAGAACCGGGACAAACTCAAGGAGATACTCAACCGTTACCGGGACGATGAGCATAAAATAGAAGGTGAATACTGGCCGATTGCCGCGTTCTGCGATAACTGCCACAGGGATACCACCGAGATCGAAAGCTGGGACGGAGAGTGGGGAGTCACCTATCAGTGCAGCAGCTGCGGTCACAGGGAAACGCAGGATATCAGAACCGCCCGGGGGATAAAGCTCGGATGGCGGGTTGACTGGCCCATGCGCTGGGCCTATGAGAAGACCCTCTTTGAACCCGCCGGGAAGGATCACCACAGCCAGGGCGGTTCCTTTGACACCGCGCGCCATGTCTCCGAAGAGATTTATGAGTGGCCTGCGCCGGTGACCTTCCGTTACGATTTTATAGGAACCAAGGGACTCCCCGGCAAGATGTCCTCATCAGGAGGCAAAGTAATCGGTCTTGCGGAGGTTCTCAGGATATACCAGCCCGAAGTGGTGCGCTATCTCTTTGCAGGAACGCGTCCCAATACGGAATTCTCGATCAGTTTCGACCTCGATGTGATAAAAATCTATGAAGATTATGATAAAACGGAGCGCATCGCCTGGGGCGTGGAGCAAGTGAAAAAAGAGGAGCTCTTTGAAAAGGAACGGCGCATATATGAACTCTCGCAGATAGGGGAGATGCCCGAACGGATGCCCTATCAGATACCATTCCGCCACCTCTGCAACCTTTTGCAGACCAATTCCGGGGATATCGATGCCGTGATACACGCCCTCGGCGATATCGGAGCGGACAGGGAACCGCGTTTCCGTACCCGTTGTACCTGCGCCTGGAACTGGATTACCGAATGCGCCCCGGAGGATTTCCGTTTTGCCCTCAGGAAAAGCGGCGATACCCCGGTGAATCTCGGGGCCCCGGAAAAAACCGGAATACGGAAGATTTATGAGCAGATACTGCCCGTAATGGATAACATCGATGAAAAAAAGCTTTCGGAGCTTATATATGGGGTCGCCGAGGAAGCGGGACTTGAACCAAAGGCGCTGTTCACCGCTGTCTACCAGGCGCTTATCGGGAAGGATCAGGGTCCCAGGCTCGCCAGCTTCATGAAGATCATCGGACGGGAGCGGCTTGCATCCATATTGTCGGTGTATGCGGAATAACAGAGATTATTCTTTCTGCATAAATAATTGTCTGAAATAAGCATAAACCTGCAACCTTTTCCGTTATCTATTGTCTAAATAGTTGTGACATAATTTTTGAATATGTCACAACTATTTAGAGGGAACAATGTTACTGTTAGATTACATTACAAATCATTATGATTCGTATGAAAAAATGAAAAAGGAATTCTCTATCAGTATTCCTGATGATTTCAATTTCGCATACGATATTGTTGACCGCTATGCCTGTGAAACGCCTGAAAAAAGGGCTCTTGTCTGGTGTGATGACCATGAGGAATCGCGGATTTTCACCTTTGCCGACATGATGGAGGCTTCAAACCGGACAGCGAATTATCTTGTCTCTCAGGGTATACGTAAGGGAGATGCGGTAATGCTGATCCTGCGCCGACGTTATGAATTCTGGTTTTTCCTTCTTGCCCTGCATAAAATCGGCGCCATAGCGATCCCTGCAACCAATATGCTCCTCAGAAAGGATATCGAATACCGGAATAACGCGGCGGGCATAAAAATGATCATAACCATTGACGATGATCCTCTGCAGGAGGAGATTGATGCGGCAATGGCGCACTCTCCGTCGGTGGAAATACTGGTAACCATCGGGAAGGATCGTCCGGGATGGCTCTCATTCAGCAAGGAGTATCCCCTCATGTCACCGGACTTTCCCCGGCCCCAGGGCAAAGCCGCTGCGGGAAACGGGGATATCATGCTGCTCTATTTTACTTCAGGAACTTCCGGAGAGCCGAAAATGGTGCAGCACGATTTTACCTATCCCCTCGGGCACATAGTTACCGCGAAATACTGGCAGAATGTACAGGACAACGGCCTTCACCTTACGGTCGCGGAAACAGGCTGGGCAAAAGCGGTATGGGGAAAAATATACGGGCAATGGATCGCGGGCTGCGCTGTGTTTACCTACGATATGGATACCTTTGTTCCGGGAAAGCTCCTGGAGAAAATAGTCCAATACCGGGTAACCTCTTTCTGCGCCCCCCCCACGGTCTACCGGTATCTTATCAAACAGGATATATCCAAATACGATCTGTCCTCTCTTACCTACTGTACCACGGCAGGGGAGGCGCTCAATCCCGAAGTCTACAACCGTTTCCTCGAACTGACCGGGATCAAACTGTATGAGGGATACGGACAGACCGAGCTCACACTGACAATCGGAAATTTTCCCTGGTCCGATCCCAAACCGGGTTCCATGGGACAGCCCGCGCCGGGGTATGATATCGACATTATCCGGCCCGACGGAATTTCATGTGATATTGATGAAACAGGGGAGATCGTGATCCGCCTGGATAAGGGACATCCCTTTGGCATGTTTGCCGGTTACTACAATGATCAGGAACTGACAGATGCCGCCTTCAGGGGGGGGCTTTACCATACGGGAGATACGGCGCGGCGTGACAAGGACGGCTTTTTCTGGTTTGTGGGGCGGACCGACGACATGATAAAGAGTTCCGGCTACAGGATAAGCCCCTTTGAAGTTGAAAGCGCGATAATGACCCATCCCGCGGTTCTTGAATGTGCCGTAACCGGTATTCCGGACAAAAACCGTAACCAGATAGTAAAAGCGACAATTGTTCTTGTTCCGGACTACAATGCGAGCAGGGAACTGCGCCGCGAAATCCAGCAGCATGTGAAACAGTCCACAGCGGCCTATAAATTCCCCCGGGTTATCGACTTTGTTGAGGAACTGCCCAAAACAATAAGCGGAAAGATACGCCGTGTCTCCATACGGGAGAAGGATGCTGCGGAGACGGTCTGCCTGTAAAGAGAAGGTGTGTCTTCAGGACGGGATAGAGGAGACTTGTTCGGGAACCAATCCGTGAAACTTCGTTTCGCCGTTGTCGAACAAGCCGTTTTTCCATAAAATTTCGGTGGTAACTTGAAGAAAAGTCTATTATATTTATGTTACAGGATAGTAAGACAGATATATCCGGGTCGGCCATGGTTGTCGGCTTATTTTCTTTATTATTAAGGAAACGAATATGGAAAAAACAAACCATCATGGCGGAGAGGGAATGATTCTCGCTCCCGAAAAATTTTATATCCTTATTGAAGAAGAGGGACCGTATCTTGTTTTTGGTACACCGCCCATAAACCAGCAGATTATTACGATGAACAGCGATGGGGAATCCTGGTGGTACAGGGAGGGCCGCTCCTTTGATAATAAAGAGCCCTGCGCTTTGTGCCGCTGCGGAGAGTCTCATAATAAACCATTCTGCGATGGTCATCACACCTCCGCAGACTGGGATCCTGTACTCACAGGACCCGAAAAATTCGACCTGAAAAAAGCGGAAATGTTTGAAGGTCCGATGATCGTACTGAGCGATAACCAGGAATTCTGTGCATACGCGCGGTTCTGCGACGCAAAGGGACAGATATGGAACATTGTTCAGGAAGCGGATACAAAAGAGGAAGCGGACCTCGTAATCCGGGAAGCGGGCCACTGCCCCGGAGGACGCCTTATAGCGTGGGACAGGGAAACAGGGGAACCTATAGAACCCCATTTTGAGCCATCCATAGGCATCATACAGGATCCGGCTCTTAAAATAAGCGGCCCCATCTGGGTCAGGGGCGGTATCCGTATAAAAAGCGAAAACGGCAAAGAGTATGATGTCCGCAACAGGGTCGCACTCTGCCGCTGCGGCAAATCATCAAACAAGCCGTTCTGTAACGGAGCCCACGCCTCGGTACATTTCCACGATGGACTGCCGGACAAACCGAAAGAGGGCGGCGAGGTCTTCTGAAAAAGCGGCACAGGCGGTGTCCGGAAAGGCAGACCTTCGGTCTGTTGAAAAACCTGTTCGGACACCTTCTTTATTCCGTTTTTTCATTTCAGGCGAGTTTTTTCTTTGCCCAGCCCTTCAGATAGCCCTGGGGTCCCTCAAGCAGTACCCGCACAAAAAGATCCGAAACAGCCGGAAAAATCTGTGAAAGCAGTATCTTCTCGTCTCCGGTAAAATCGGAAAGTACATATCCCGCAACATCCCCGTGATCGGGTCGGCCGATCCCGATGCGGAGCCGCCAGAAGTCGGCTGTTCCAAGGACGGCCTTTGCCGACCGCAGTCCATTGTGTCCCCCGAGTCCTCCCGACCATTTCAGGCTGACCGTTCCCGGAGGCAGTTCCAGTTCATCGTGAATAACGAGTATCTCCTCAGGCAGAATCCGGTAAAAACGGGCGATTTCACCGATACTTTCACCGGAAAGGTTCATGAATGTTTCGGGCTTCAGAAAGCAGAAGCGGGGAGGCAGATTCTCTGAAGGATGTATGGGGCCGCCGCCGTCAGGAGAAGCCGCGGCGGAGAGAGACTTTTGCGCTTTCTCCGCCAGCCGCATTGGATCAAGGGATGCATACACTCCCCGGAATTTCCGCTGCCAGGTAAGATCCGAGGCGAAAGGCAGGAAATCGGAGCTGGCAAAAAGCCAGTCCGCAAAAAACCAGGCGGCGTTGTGCCTGTTGCAGGCGTATTGCCGTCCGTAATTGCCGAGAAACACGGCAAGGGAAATCATACAGAAAATCTCCGGTTGTAATAAGATACATTCAGTAGTAAACTAAACACGGTATTTTTTCAATAGGAAGGTCACCCGGATGCATTTCAGAAATCCGGTGCAGGATAAAAACAGAGGTGTATGCGAAGCTGCCTGCGGTAATTCCGATTCCGATTGACGGATAAATATAGAGGTGTATATGTATTCTGAAGAGAAGAAGTGTGCGGTGTATGTGATCGGACACCGTAATCCTGATACGGACTCAGTCGTGTCCGCCGCCGCGTATATGACGCTCAAGCGCTCCCTCGGAATGGCGGAGTGTCAGGCGGCGCGGGCGGGAAAGATCAATCCCCAGACCGAATATATTTTTAACCGCTTCAAAGTCCCGGTGCCGGAATATATTCCCGACCTCATTCCCAAAGTGGGTTATTATATAAGCGAAGATACCCAGACGGTGGATGAAAACACCTCTTTATGGGCGGCGGTGGCGAAAATGGAAGAGAGCAACAGTAAGGTACTTCCTGTGGTGGATTCCGCCGGTAAGTACCATTCGCTGCTCCATTACAACGCCTTTGCCCAGAACATCCTGAAAATACTCAACCCGGAAAAGGAAGCCTCCATTTTAACCAGCATTTCTCTTCTCCGGCAGACCCTGAACGCCCAGCCGATTGTTGCCGGGGACAGCGACGAGCTGTTCCGCTGCTCTATTCTGGTTGCCGCCGCGCAGTTTGAGACATTCAAGCAGTACTTACATATCCAGCCGCCGGAAAATACCGTGGTCATCACCGGAGATCGCAGCGATATTCAGGAATACTGCATCGAAAACAATGTGCGGGCGCTGGTAATCTCTACGGGGTCAGTCATAGAAAAACGGCTGCGGGAGAAGGCGGAAAAGCGCAATATTCCGGTACTGATAAGTCCCTACGATACATCCTCCACCGCACTGCTGATCGTCTATTCCACCCCGGTCTCCACCATGGCGGACACAACGGTAAAAACGGTTCGTCCCACCGATACGGTCCGCAAGATCAGGCCCCTCATTGCAGCTTCCCCGAGCAGGTGCCTGCCCGTTGCCGATGACAGCGACAGGATAATCGGGATACTTTCCGAAAGCGATCTCCTGCGGGAGCCGAATATCGGCGTCATTCTTGTGGATCACAACGAGATAACCCAGTCTGTGGAGGGCGTCGAGAATTACACGATCTTTGAAGTCATCGACCATCACCGGCTCGGCAATTTTTCGACCCGCAACCCCATCACATTCATAAACAAACCCGTAGGGGCGACATCGACAATCATTACCACCATGTTCCGGGAGAGCCGGGTTCCCATTCCCCGGGATATCGCGTCGATCCTGCTGGCGGGTATCCTGTCGGATACGCTGGCGCTCCAGTCAACAACCACAACTGAAGCCGACAGGGAGATGGCTGAATTTCTGTCAAATATCACCAATCTGGATATCGATAAATTGTGGGCGGATATCCTTTCCGCAGCAAGCAATATCGGAAGCAGGAGCGCCGCAGAGCTTATACATCAGGACATGAAGGACTACACGGAAAGCGGTTTCATCTTTTCTGTCAGCCAGATCGAAGTGGAAACTCCCTATCAACTCGTTGCGCGCAAGGAGGAATTCCTCGCGGAACTGGAGATAGACCGCCGCTCCCGCAAGGAGCTGTTCTGCGCGCTTATGGTAACCGATATTACGGAGCTTACCAGCCTGCTGCTGGTTTCAGCGGATAAGCCCTTCAGTCACGTCATCAGCTTTCCCAGGCAGGAGGATTCCGTCTATATCCTGCGGGATATCGTTTCACGGAAAAAGCAGCTTATTCCGCTTCTCTCGGAACTGGTGGGAAAATTTGCCGATGAATAAAGAGCGTGTGCTCCGGAAGCGCAGAGTGTTTTCTGTTTGAAAAAACAGGATTTCAGGAACGCTTTTCAACAAGATAGAGATATTCGGTCACATGGATAGCGCGGTTATTGAGATTTCTGCTGCCCCGGAAGGTGTTGTAAGGAATCTCTATGACCGTCACAGTCCCGATCCTGTCGAGTATTTCCACCATCCGCTCATAGCCGATAAAACCTTCGGAGTTGAACGATATAAGCAGGAACCGGGCAGGCACTGTTTCAGCGAGGCGCCGCAGGGCGTCAGCGGCGGCAGAGGGTCTGTTGTAGTCCGAGCGGTTCCAGTCCGGGGGAATGCCGGAAACCCTGCTTACGGCGGAAGGCTCCCGGTATGAAGCGATGAGGTTCAGCATAAAATAGTTGGAGCCGTAGGGGTGCTGGTTATAGGGCGGATCAATATAGGCGATATCAAGTTCGGGAAGCCCGGCGGCAAGGATGTTGGCGTCATCCCGGTACACAGCGTATTCGCATTCAAACCTGCTGAAAACAGGAAAGGGCAGGGTTATTCTGCCGGTGATGCGGGAAAGCGCGTCACCTCGGCGGCCCCCGAACTTCCCGATCCCCGTATCCCGGTTCTTGTAAAATCCCTTGAACACACCTGACGTGTTCGCATGGACAGAGGCTTCCGACAGCAGGGGGGCGATAAAACAGGGCTGCAATGACCTGTCGATCCCGGAGATGAGCGCCCTCGCGGTATCCAGATACCGGGCGTTCAGAGGGGTATAAAAAACCCGTTCTCCCTTCCGTATATTCCCGGAGGCCGGAGCGTAAAGCCTTGAAATAAATCCCGGTGACAGTTGTTCCTCTTTCAGTCCCTCAAGGAGATTTTCATGAACCATCGCAAGCTGTTCCGTGTCAATTTCGGAAGCGTTTGAAAGATAACAGGTATTTATGACTTGGGAGTATTCCTCAAGATCGTTGGCGATGAGCAGGGAGGCATACTGTTTGAAGAACCGCGCTACAATGCCGGAGCCTGAAAAGAGGTCACAGACAGCAAGCTTACTCTTCCCCAGCCGGGCCCGGACAAGCTCCACCGCATTTCCGATGAACGGAAGCAGTTTCCGCTTGTTACCGATACAGGTAATAAGCTGACCGGATAAATATGCGCTGTTTTCGGTTTCGTAATTACTGCTTTTGGTTTTGCCGTTTTCGCAGCACTGAGCTTCAGAAAACGCGGGGCTTTTTTTAATCGTCATCATCATCCATCATTGCTGCCTCTTCAGCATATTTATAACTTAATGCTCCATACGAAGATATAGCAAACATAGCTTTACAAAATGGACATAATACCAAATGTGTAGCATTTTTATATTCATTAGGACAAAACTTACTTAAAGTATTTTCAATATCAGTACCAGGATTTGGAGTAGCATGTCTACTGTCGTAACGAGAATATGGTTGAGGTGGCAATACTTTTGGAGTTCCTGATATTTCGTAATGTTTAAAACTTATATGAGTTTCAAACATATATTTTTCTGTAGCTTGTAATCTTTCAATAGCCATCTCAATTTCTTCCCTTTGGGACTTCAATCTACTTGTATCTTTATTAAAGACAGATTGCAATTTTGTAATTTTTCCATCATCAGGTTCTGAGCAAAAATATTCTATCAGTTCACCAATCGTATATGTCGAAACGTTTATTTGTATATTTTGTAAATGCCTTACAGGCGTTGTTTGGGTGAGGCTATGATAAGAAGATTGCGGAATAAACCCATTTCTTTTATCTGTATAATATTTATACAATATTTCTAACTTTGGTTCCATTTGCATAAATGAGTCTTTGTTCTCAATAAAAGCATTAAGTTTTATTGCTTTTATTGTTTCGTTTATTGATTTTAACTTGTTTTTATTTTCTGTTGTAAAACCATTATTTTCCGTATATTCAGAAATGTTCTTATCCATTGAAACTGCATTTATAGAAGCATTTGTTGATTCCAATACAGATTGTAATTTTGTGATAATATCAGTGATTATCTTTTTAATATCACTTTCTGTTTTTCCACAAATAGAACATTTCATAGAATACTCCTTATTACCAGCCTCTTGCAAAACCTAACCGAATTTTGCAATTTCCTCATATATTTTGTAATAAACTTTTAAAACCATGTTAGCCAAAATTTTTTTTGACTTTTTTTATTTTACTCTCGATTATAATTCCTGTTATTTCCGGTTAAAACGGAAGCCTGAACAGCAATCCCGCAATAAATCCGACAGCCAGTTCTCCTGCTATCCGTATAAGCAGCAGTACTATAATGGCTGTTATAAGGGAAGTCCGGTATGACCGGTAACGGTTGCCGAAGAAAAAACCGGTCAGACTGAAAACCAGGGGATTGAGAAAAGAGTCGAAGGCGGCCCAGGCCCGGGACCCGCCATCCTGATTTATGAGATCGAATATGAGCCGCACCGCCATAACAAGCAGAATAATATTGAAGAAAGCCGCAGCGGTGACCCAGATCATGGCGACAACAGTACCGGTAACAACTCCCAGAGATATCCGCCCGGCAGCCACAATATTGGCACATATCGAGGAGAGAATGACAAGGACGCCGATAGCTATCACCGGAGTAAAATCAAGGGAGCCCCGCCTGAACAGGGAGAACCGGCGGAACAAGCCCAGATAAGGGTCGCATATCTTTCCCAGTGCAACCCCGGGACGGCTGTTTCTCGCCGCCGGGAACCAGGTTATAATGATCCGCGCAAAACAGATCAGGGTATACAAAGAAATGAGAAAACTGAAAACAGATAACAGCGAAAAAACAACGGGCATTGATATCTCCTACACACATAATTTACTCAAAGTATACACATCATTCAAGGTAATTGGGGGGGTCTTTTATCATAGAAAAGCAGGGAAACAAGGATTTTTCAATTGAAATCAACATATACAGTTTCTGCTGATTACAAAACTTGCTCAGTTTTGCAAAAGGTTCTGGGGCCTTTGTACGGTATTCTGATGCTTTTTTGCTTAATTCTTCAACATTCATATTTTCGAATAAATTGTGCTACCATTGGTAATAATCAAATGGTTCTCTTTGAATAAGCATGATGAAACGTTCTCCTTCTGCCAGCCCTAAATGCTTTGCCGATATTTCCATTCCTTCGTTTCGAATAAGTGTCTGTTTTCATTCAAAAACAAACATACTATTAATTAATAATTTTTCTTTTTCAAGTCTGTCAATTGTAACAGAGTAATAATGTTCATCTTTTTCAAAACCAATATATTTTCTATTAAGCTTTAATGCCGCGATTAACGTGGTACCACTTCCGCAAAAAGGGTCACAAACAATTTGTTCTTCAACGGTTGTTAATTCTATTAATAATTCCATTAATTTTAACGGTTTCTGTGTTGGATGTAATCCACAATCAGAATTTTGAGATTGAATACAAAAAATGTTATTTGGTTCTTGCCCATAATTTTTCAAGATATTTTCATTATAAGCGCCAAGATTAAATTGCAAAACATTGTCAGCTATAGTTCCGCCAATTTTATATGGTTTTGAAAACCATAAAATTGGTTCAAATATTGGACGTAAATTCCCCACTTTCCAACCTGTCCATTTATCAGCAGCTTCCATGTCTCCTCGTTTCTCATATATAACACTGATTCTTTGAGCTCTGTGTGCGGCTCTTTCTTTTTCCCAACCGATCATATCTTTGTATGTGAATCCAACATTTTCAAATGCACATATACAACGGTGAGATAAACGCCTTCCTGCAAAAACAAACACATTTGCTCCCGGTTTTACAATTCTAAACCACTCATTTGCCCAAGACATAACCCATTCATAATATTGTTGCGGAATTTGTCTATCAGCCTCTGACCAACCATTTAATGGTTTCCCTCTTTTTTTAAATATTGCCCCTGCTTTTTCTTGTGCTGGACTAGAGCCAAGATAAGCATTATTTGTATTATTATGCAAGACATCCCATATTTCTGCACCTATCCCATAAGGAATATCACTTAAAATTAAATCAACAGAATTATTCTCCACACTTTTTATTAATTCTGTTGAATCACCATGATAAATATTATTAAATTTTAACATATTTATTCCTGAGCCTCTTTTAAAGAGGTTATATAATTCTTTATGGCTGAAATTTTTTCATTCAGTTTTAATGATGATAATAACTCATTAATTGCCTGCTCTCTAGTATATTGTTTAATTTTAACGATTTTATCTTCCCAAAATTTTATTTCAGATTCGCCTCTGATGATTATATTAGTTTTAAATTTTTTAAAATATTCACTAAATTGAATCGTATCTATTGCCAAAAATAATCTTATAATTTCATCTTGTCTGAAAAGAAAAGAAGCATTCCTTTCTGCATGATTAATAGTATCAGATATTTTAAGACAGATATTCCATAATTCCGAAATATTTCTTTCTTCATTTTCACTAATGTTATTTTCTAAAAGTATCGAAAAATATTCCCATGAAAATAATGTTACATTTTCATTTAATGCCTGACCATAAATTTGACTGGTTCTTTTTGGATATTGATAATAAGGACAAACCAAAACAGAATAATCATTATTTCCTTTCCAATCCGCCATGGATTTTACTTTAAAATCTTTTTGGTTTTTTGCTGTCCGGCTTAACCTAAATGATTTTGCATCACCAACAAGAGAATAATTATGAAACTGACTTCTTGCTACTACATCAGCACAATTTATCCTTTCTTTTGTAACAGTCGATCTCAAACCCAGTTCTTGAAAACACTTAGCCAATACAATATCAGACACTTTTGCATACAGTTTTTCTTCACTAGAATCATGTCCAATATCCTCTGGTATAGCTCCAATTTCAGTAATAATAGGGATAATATCCGTTTTAGAAAGAGCAAATATCTTTGATTGCAATAAGGCTGATGATTGTTCAAAAGTCCCTTTTTGAGATTCATATTTGATTATTGACCGTAACTCATAAAAATCCATACAATTTCCTGTGTTTTAGAATACTATGAATTATTATTTATATCAATATAGCTTTATTGTATGAATTTATATACGTTTTAGTGTAAGGGCATATAATATTCCGGTTATAAACGAACTGCCATTAGCAGCGATACGTTTATAGAGCTTTTAGGTATAGTTTTGCTCTCCGCTATTATCATCTTTTTCTTGTGCATAACCAGCAATTTGAAAATATCCATAGATAGAAATAACAAATAGAATTATTTGAATAACTTTAATCCAATTTGAATATTCACTGTTAGTTTGTATTACTACTATAAAAATTATCGCCGGTGTCATAAATATTGTTAACAGGAAGGCTACAAATTGCCAGTGTATTTTACCTTATAATTACCACGAGCCAATTCTATAATTATAACAATTAACAATGGTAATGAAATAAACATTATTTCTGTAAGAACAAAATAATCTGAAAAATTGAGTTTTTTATTCTTCCCCTTGGATAACATTTAGTACCTCCTTAATTTGATAATCTGATTTTATTAAGTTTCCTTTTGAATCATATTCATCGCTGATTTGGACATTACATTCTAAGGAATCGCCTGGGAAGACCAAAATTTTCTTTTTTTTGAATTTTTCAATCCATTCTTTATCTTCAATGATGCATATAATTTTGAACTCTTTCTTCTATATCTTGTTTTTCAATAACAGGTTGTAATTCGGCATCGTTACTTTCAATTTTTGTACGAATATAACTTCGCAAGGAACCACTTTGTACTTCTATAAGGGTTGTTGAGATAGTATTATCTTTCGATAAGGTTTTTGCTAACATATTATCAATAGTTTTAAAATATTTTATTGCATTTGCTACAGCAATAAATAATTTTTCGGGATCATTGTTACCAGAAATAAAATCCAATTTTATTTCATATTCTTGCATTATTTCTTTCATATAATTCCCTTCTCAAAATTTCGTATAATTTCCTCTTATACGAAATTCTCATCTTTTATACAAAAATCAGGACTTGTTGACAAATTAGGTAATTACTTATTTTTTGCTCACAAATTGATTTTTGAATTTTGCCTGCTTTCTTGAACCAGCTTTTGCGCTTTTAATTCATTACAATGTAATGAATTATATTCAATCGAAAAACTGGCTACAAGAACAAGCAATACAATTTAACTACTTTCAACCTAATACGGATAGAAAAATATTACTTTGTCAACGAGTCTATATCAATGCAACTAACAGCATCAGTATATTAACACCCGCTTAACAGATAACGCAACCTTCATTCTTTCCAGACACTCTCCACCACAGGCACTCCGGCAAGGCTTTCGATCAGCTCATCCGAAGAGGCGACGGTCATCTGGTGATTCGCCTTCACGGTCTTCAATCCCTGCGGGGTATCTATATGAAAATATACGCAGCAATTACCGGATGATTCAAATAAAATATCCCGGAGACGATGAAGCTCTTTCTCCTCACTGAACCCCGGAAGCATCCTGATATGGAGTTCCTTAATCGATTTTTCCTGCATCTCATCGGGATTGATGACAGCATCGACAATAAATCCGGGAGTCTCCCTGGACATATCGATTTTACCGGTAAGCCCCCACACGGAATCGTCCTTTATGTTATCCCGCTGTTTCTCCCACAGATCGGGAAAAAATACGAGATCGATGGAACCGTTAAAATCCTCAAGAGTCCCGAAGGCCATCCATTTATTGGTCTTTGTCGGCCGGGGCCTGAGAGATTTTACCATCCCCACAATCGTATAGGGCTTCTCTTTCTGCGCCCGTTCGAGATACCGCAGATCCAGCGTGGATGAACGTTCACATGCCTTACGGTAATTATCCAGGGGATGTCCGGATATGTAAAAACCGATGAGCTCCTTTTCGATGCGGAGCTTTTCCAGAACCGCCCACTCCTCGCCCTCCTCAAATCTGAATTCGGCGAACTCTATCTCCCCGGCATCCTCGAACAGGCTCACCTGCCCGAACATCGCGGCTTCCTTTTTATGCAGGGCATACTCCACGGCACGCTCCAGGTTGTTGATCAGAACCGACCTGAACTGTCCCAGATTATCAAAGCTGCCGGTCTGAATGAGCACTTCAAGCGCTTTTTTGTTGACCGTCCGCAGGTCCACCCGGTCAAGAAAATTCATGAACCCCGTATAAGGCCCTCCGGACTTCCGCTGGTTTATAATCTCCTCGGCGGCGGCCTCACCGAGCCCCTTTATCCCCATGAGCCCGTAGACGATCCGGCCCTCGACAACATCAAAGAGTTTGTCCGACCGGTTGATATCCGGCGGGTCAATGGGGATACCCATCTTTCTGCCTTCGGCAATATATTCAGGGAGCTTGTCAACGCTGGAAATTTCGTTTGTAAGGTTGGCGGCTATGAATTCAGCGGGGAAATTGGCCTTGAGGTAGGCCGTGCGGTAGGCGACTATCGAGTAAGCCGCGGCATGGCTCTTGTTGAACCCATAGCCCGCAAAGGGAACCAGTATTTCAAATATCCTGTCCGCATCTGCGGCGGCAAAGCCCCGTTCCACCGCGCCCTTGATAAACTTATCCTTCTCCTCGATCATGACTTCGTGTTTCTTTTTACCCATGGCGCGGCGCAGCAGGTCCGCCTGTCCGAGGCTGTATCCGGCGATGCGCTGCGCCACCTGCATGACCTGCTCCTGGTAAACGATGACGCCATAGGTCTCCTCAAGAATATTCTTGAGACAGGGATCGGGGTAACTGATTTTGGAGTTGTCGAATTTCGACTCGATGAACTGGTCGATGAACGCCATCGGGCCGGGACGGTAGAGGGCGTTTAACGCTATGAGGTCTTCGATCTTTCCGGGTTTTGCCCGCTTGAGGATGTTCTGCATCCCCTGACTTTCAAACTGGAACACCGCAGCGCTCTTCCCCTCTCCGAGCATTGCGTAAGTAGCGGGATCGGTCTCGCTCACCTTTTCCACATCAAAATCAGCGTATTCGCCGCCCCTGTTGCGGATCAGGTTCTGGGCGTATTTCAGCAGGGTCAGTGTTTTGAGCCCGAGGAAGTCCATCTTGACCAGCCCGCAATCCTCGATAAGATCCATGGTAAACTGGGTAGCTGTTTTTCCGGTTTTCTGATCCTTGTAGAGGGGAACGTATTCGGTCAGTTCATGCTGCCCGATGACAATGCCCGATGCGTGGATGCTGGTATTGCGGTTGGTATTTTCGAGGATAAAACTGATATCGAAGAGCTCTTTATACTGGGGGGTCTCCCGGAGTTCCACCAGCCGTGGTTCCTGATCAAAAGCCTTCTGGAGGGTCATCTTGGGGTCTTCGGGGATCATCTTGGTTATCATGGTGACCTCACCCAGAGGAATTTCCAGAACCCGGGCGACATCCTTGATAGCCGCCTTTGCCTTCATCGTTCCGAAGGTGATGATCTGCCCTACCCGCTCATCGCCGTATTTCTCGCGCACATACTCTATAACATCCTGCCGGCCCTCATAACAGAAATCGATGTCAAAGTCGGGCATGGAGATACGTTCAGGGTTCAGGAACCGCTCGAACAGCAGGTTGTACCGGAGGGGATCGATATCGGTTATCCGCATGGCATAGGCGACAATCGACCCTGCCCCGGAACCGCGCCCCGGACCGACCGGAATATGATGTTCCTTTGCCCAGTTGATGAAATCCCACACGATGAGGAAATACCCGACAAAGTCCATCCTGATGATAATATCAAGCTCGAATTTCGCCCGCTCCCGTATCTCATCGGTGACGGTTTCATACCGCTTCTCAAGCCCCGTATAGGTCAGATGCTTGAGGTACTCCACTTTATCGGAAAACTCCGGTGGTATTTCGTATGCAGGCAGAAGCGGGCCGGGCAGCGGTATGTCAAGATCGCACATATCCGCTATGCGCGCGGTATTGGTGATCATCTCCGGATAGTCGGGGAACAGGCGGGCCATCTCCTGTTCATCCTTCATGTAGAATTCCTTGCCAAAGAAACGCATCCGGTTCGGTTCGTTCCGCGTCCGTTTTGTACCGATACAAAGGAGGATATCCTGAGCGATGTAATCCTCCTGATTGCAGTAATGGATATCGTTGGTCACCACCAGGGGAATACCGAGCCTGCGGGCAACATCGATCAGCAGGGGCGCTGCCCTGCGCTGCTCCTCGATACCGTGATCCTGAAGCTCGATAAAGTAGTTTTCCGCCCCGAATATCTCCCGGTATTTCCGGGCGAACCTCTCGGCTTCGGCGATCTTTCCGTCAAGGAGCAGCGTGGGCAGCTCCCCGGCGATACAGGCGGAAAGGCAGACGATCCCTTCCGAGTACTGACGAATAAGTTCCTCGTCTATCCGGGGTTTATAATACATCCCTTCGGTATAGGAGCGGGAGGTGAGTACCATAAGGTTCCGGTATCCCTGTTCGTTTTTCGCGAGCAGAACCAGGTGGTAGTATTTGTTTCCCGATTCGCTGCCGGAACGTTGGGTGCGGCTCTCCGGGGCTACATAGAATTCGCAGCCGATAATCGGTTTTATACCCGCCGCACGGCACTCCCTCCAGAAACGGAGGGCCCCAAACATATTGCCGTGATCGGTGATGGCAAGGGCCTTCATCCCAAGCTCCTTTGCACGGCCTACCAGTTTCTGTATGGAAGCGGCTCCGTCAAGGAGTGAATAATCGGTGTGTACATGGAGGTGGACAAAATCGGACATACTGTCAGTGTAGCCCGGAAGCGGATTTTTGACAATCGGGGAAACACCAGGTATCAACAACTTCTGATAAGGTACCGCATTCGGGGAGAAAACACGAGAAAAAACAATCAGGCAGTTGTTTTTAGAAGAATATATGATATAGTATACTTAATTTATATTCAGGACTGAAACATGGCCAATCAGACAG
>JAISVD010000203.1 GCA_031271875.1 Spirochaetaceae bacterium
CGAGCACGAAGATGCTGAACATGAAGAGTCTGAATACGATGAACATGTCTGGACCTCACCGGTCAACGCGATCCGCATCGCACAGGTGATCTCCGATACCCTGTGCGCGCTTGATGGGGACAGAGCTGAAACTTACCGGCGGAATACCGCCGCCTATACCGGAAAACTCCAAGAGCTGGACGCTTCCTTCAGGGCAGTTACCGGAGCGGAGGTTCGGAATACCCTTGTGTTCGGCGATCGGTTTCCCTTCAGGTACTTTGTTGACGAATACGGGTTTGACTACTATGCGGCTTTCCCCGGATGCTCAACCGAAACGGAAGCAAGCGCCAAAACCGTGGCTTTTCTGATCGATAAGGTCAGGGCGGAACGGATTCCCGTGGTGTTCCATATAGAATTCTCAAACGGAAAAATCGCCGATACCATATGCGAAAGTACCGGAGCGGTTAATCTGCTGTTTCACTCCTGTCACAATGTGACCAAGGCGGAACTGGAGCAGGGCATAACGTATCTGGAACTCATGACCCGCAATGTGGAACAGCTAAAGAAGGCGGTGCTGTAATATGGCGTTGATCACCTGCCGCGGGGCGGCTTTCGGCTACGACACGGGGATTGTCATCAGGGACCTCGATTTTACCCTGGAAGCCGGAGATTACCTCTGCGTGGTCGGGGAAAACGGCTCCGGGAAGAGTACGCTCATCCGGGGGCTGCTCCGCCTGCTTACTCCTGCGGAGGGCACCGTTATCATGGGGGACGGACTGAAGTCTTCCGAAATCGGATATCTCCCTCAGCAGTCCGCGGCCCAGCGGGATTTTCCCGCCGGTGTCTATGAGGTCGTCCTCTCGGGCCGCCAGAACAAGCGGGGGCTGCGGCCTTTCTACGCGAGGGAGGATAAACGGATCGCCCTTCAGAATATGGAGCGCCTCGGAATAAGCGGGCTGAAGAACGCCTGTTACCGGGAGCTCTCCGGCGGGCAGCAGCAGCGGACCCTCCTTGCCCGGGCTCTCTGCGCCACGGACAAGCTGCTGCTTCTGGATGAACCGGCGGCCGGACTTGATCCGCTGGCAACCCAGGAGTTATATGAGTTGATACGTATGCTGAACCGCGAACAGGGGCTGACCATCGTCATGGTGTCCCATGATATCCGCAGCGCCGTAGTATATGCCGGTCATATATTGCACCTTGAAAAACGGCAGGTGTTTTTCGGGAAAACCGGGGATTATATCGGAACCGGCGCCGCAAAAAAGTTTCTGGGAGAAGAATGGAATGATTGATATACTCGCGGAGATGTTTTCATATACCTTTCTGGTCAGGGCCGTTATTGTCGGCTCACTGGTGTCCCTCTGCGCTTCCCTGCTGGGGGTCAGTCTGGTTCTCAAACGGTACTCCATGATCGGGGACGGACTCTCCCATGTGGGGTTCGGGGCGCTGGCCATCGCTACGGTGCTGAACCTGGCGCCTCTGACGGTTTCCATTCCGGTGGTGGTGCTGTCCGCGTTTCTGCTCCTCAGGGTCAGCGAAAGCAGCAAAATCAAGGGCGATGCCGCTGTGGCCCTCATCTCCACCAGCGCCCTTGCCATCGGGGTTATCGTTATATCGATTACCACCGGTATGAATACCGATGTCTGCAATTACCTGTTCGGCAGTATCCTCGCCATGAACCGGGGGGATGTAAAACTCAGTATCGCTTTATCCTCGGCGGTTCTTGTCGTGTTCATTCTGTTTTACCACAAGATATTCGCCGTAACCTTTGATGAGACATTCAGCCGGGCCACCGGAGTCAGGGCGGGGATGTACAACATGCTTCTGGCAATCCTGACAGCGATCACCATTGTACTGGGGATGCGTATGATGGGGGCCATGCTGATCTCGGCGCTGATAATATTTCCCGCCCTTACCTCGATGCGGCTGTGCAAGCGGTTCAGAACCGTTGTACTCTGTTCCGCCGCAGTGTCCCTGATCTGTTTTTTTACCGGTGTGATTCTCTCCTACTGGTATTCCCTGCCCACCGGCGCAAGTGTTGTCGCAGTCAATATCATCGCGTTCCTGCTGTTCAGCGGGGCCGCCATTATACAAAGAGGCGTGAGGTGAAAAGATGAAACGGTTCATACTGCTTTTTATTGTATTGCAGGTTTTATCCGGGTGCGCGCGGCTTCCGGATAAGGATGAGATCGTTATCAGCGAACGGCTGTTTATCGCTCAGACAAATGATATCTATATCAACCCCCTGGAGTATCTGGGAAAAACAATCAGGTATGAGGGGCTATTCAAATCAGCCTACTTGGAGGAAACGGACACGATATTCCACTATGTCATCCGCTACGGACCGGGCTGCTGCGGATACGACGGTGAAGCCGGGTTTGAGATTGTATGGACGGGACCGCTCCCCCGGGAGAACGACTGGTGCGAAGCCGTGGGCACGCTGGAGGTATATGAGGAGCAGGGCTACCAGTTTCTCCGTCTCTCCCTGACATCCCTCAAGGTTCTGGAGACCCGTGGGGCCGAATACGTAAGTACCTGAAAACAGCGCTTGGTACGGCTCCGCCTGGCGCGGGAGCTGCGGAGCCGCGGAGGCTGCGGAGGCGCGGGGACTGTGGAACCGTGCAGTTTTCAGCCTTTACTATACCACCCCTTGAGGAATTCGAGATACTGATCCGCCGGCAGAGGTCTGCTCCCGTAATAGCCCTGTACCTCGTTGCAGCCGACATCCCGCAGGAAGTCGTACTGTATCTGGTTTTCAACCCCCTCGGCGGTAACAATCATACGAAGGCTTTTCGCCATGGCGATAATCGCGTTGATGATGGCCCTGTCCTCGGGCTGTCCCTCATCGATGCGTATGATAAACGAACGGTCGATCTTCAATCTGTCAACGGACAGCTTGTGCAGATAGCTGAGTGAAGAGTATCCGGTTCCGAAATCGTCAACTGATATTTCGATCCCCAGATCGTGGAGATCGTTGAAAACCCTGTTGACCTTCTCCATATCATCCAGCAGGGTCGATTCGGTTATCTCGATATCGAGGCGTTTTATATTCATACCCGTTACATCCACGGCGTTGTGGATAACCGAAATAAAATCCTCATGGAGCAGTACCTGCGCCGACACATTGATCGAGATCGCCTGCTCACACCCGGCATCCCGGAACTGTCTGCCCAGCCGGCAGCACTCCATAATCATCCACCAGGTTATGGGGATAATCAGCCCCGACTCCTCCGCCAGGGGGATGAAATCAACGGGGCCCACTATCCCTTCCGGGGTTATCCACCGTATCAGGGCCTCGCAGCTCTTTATCTCCCCGGTTGCCATCAAAATCTTGGGCTGAAAAAAGGCATGGAATTCGGAGCAGTCATTATTAATGACCTTCCTCATCCGGTTTTCCATATCTATCTTTTTCTCAAGGGCGATCTGGAAATCCTTCCGGTAGGGAAGGTAATGGCAATCGCTCAGATACTGTACCTTGTACATGGCAGTTTCAGCGTTTTTGATAAGGCTGTCGGCGTCCTCTCCGTCCTGCGGATAGGAGGCGGAACCGATAGAGGCTAAAACGGACACCTCCCGATCCTTGATGAAAAACGACAACTGGAATATGAACGCAAGTTTTTCCACGATAGCTTCGGGGGTCTGCTTCGGATCAGTACTGTCCGGAAGTATGAGGAAGTCGTCTCCTCCTATCCGTCCTATAAGCGCGCTGTCCCCGAAATTGTATTTGAATCGTTCTGCAACCTGCCGGATCAGCTCATCCCCTGCATGGTGTCCCATTGTATCATTGATGAGTTTGAAATGGTTGATGTCTACAAAAAAGAGTAAAAAGGAACCGGAGGCTTTTTTTGTCCGGGAGATGATCTCCTCTATTGCCTGCACTGAACTCACCCTGTTCTTCAGACCCGTTAGCGTATCAAAATTGGCTTTGTAATTCAGAATCTCATTGCTTGACTTT
>JAISVD010000263.1 GCA_031271875.1 Spirochaetaceae bacterium
CTGTCTCGCCCTTTCGGAACTGTTTTTGAGGGAACACGATTCGAGAGGCGCCTGCCGCGTCCACGGCGGCGGATTTGCCGGGGTCATACAGGTTTTTCTTCCCGAGGAACTTGTTTCAGCTTATACAGAATGGATGGATCGCTCTTTGGGGGTTCCGGTCAGTCCGGTATATGTCATGTCCATCCGTCCCCGGGGGGTTATTGAGATCGGGTAGCTACAAATTCATCAAAACGGGAAAGTCGATTGCAAAATCTGACCGAGTTTTGCAATCGACTCTTCATAGTCATGATTGTAATATTATGGTCTTCACTGATTGCTTTTTCACTGTTTTCGATAACAGCAGTATTTTCTTTGAGGTAGAACGAGATACTGTTTGAATCCAAGGCATAAACACTCACAGAATACTTGTCTCCCTGAGCTGTACCCTTTGAGACAGGATTTCGTCAAATTGCGGCGGCAACGGATCGGTTTTGTTTAACTCGGTGATCTCTCCTGTTAGTTGTCTGAACGCCGCCGCTTTTTTTGTTTTTCTGAAAAGCCGATATCTATCGTCTCAATAGTGAGGATTACTTCCGAATCTCTGGTTATTTCGCAAGGGTTTTCCGGTATGAAAACTTTACCATCGTATACTGCCCGGACTGCGGTCACAATCTGCCTCTTTTTTTTAGTATAAGAGATATCCTTTATTTTGTGAAGATACGCCCATATTCACTTGAAAAAATGATTTTAACCGCGAAATATGTAGGCTTATCCGGTCTTTTGACATATACTATATAAAGAAGGTAAGGAACAAAGTTTCGTGCGGAATGTTGTTCCGAGCTGAATATATTCCGCTTCCGATAGACGGAAAAAATTATAGGAGGTTTTATGAATTCGAGCCCGGTATTTTATATCTGTAAAAAATGCGGAAATATTATCTACATGGTCCACTCCTCTGGGCCGGTTCCTTTCTGCTGCGGTGAAGAGATGACTCTCCTGAAACCCAATACGGTTGATGCGGCCCAGGAAAAACATGTGCCTGTTGTTACCGTCAGCGGTTCCATCGTTAACGTAAAGGTAGGCAGCGTTCCCCATCCGATGCTCCCGGAACACCATATCGAATGGATATTCCTGGAGACCAAAAAGGGGATACAGCAGAAACTCCTGCCCCTTGACGGACCGGCGGAAGCGGTATTCGCTCTTACCGGAGATGACAAGGTCATACGGGCATATGAATACTGCAACCTCCACGGACTATGGATGTCGGAAGCGAAATCCTGATCCCCTTCCCTGTTATCCCGGTGTTATGAGAACCACATACCTCGTCCATTCAGGGCGAGGTATGTGGATGCCCACTCAATAGTTTGTATAGCTTACAGAATAATTAAGATTGTTGTTTGATTTCTTCACTCAGCAAGAACTGTAAGAACTGAGCTCTGTCCCCCAATAAGAGCTTGTCGGTTGGCAGTGGGGTACAAAAAAGGGGCTGTCCGAAAAGAACGGACAGCCCCTTGCATTTATGCGGGAACATCTCCTGCCGGAATGCTCCGGATCAGTAGTTCACCGCTTTTTTTTCAAAGTAAGCCTTGGGGTGGGAGCAGACAGGGCACAGCTCCGGCGCCTTGTCGCCAAAGTGGATATGACCGCAGTTGCGGCAGTGCCACGCTTCCTTTCCCTCGCTGTTGAAGACCTTGCCGGATTCGATATTTTCCAGCAGCTTGAGGTAGCGCTCTTCATGCTCCTTTTCGATCTTTGCAACCATTTCAAAGAGCAGTGCGATCTTCTCAAACCCCTCTTCACGAGCCGTAACCGCGAACCCCGCATACATATCGGTCCACTCGTAGTTTTCACCGGCGGCGGCGGCCTTGAGGTTTTCGGCTGTTGTTCCGATCCCGTCGTGGAGCAGCTTGAACCAGATTTTCGCGTGCTCCTTTTCGTTTCCCGCTGTCTCTTCAAACAGCGCCCCGATCTGCTCATAGCCCTCTTTCCGTGCGGCGGAGGCATAGTAGGTATACTTATTACGCGCCTGGCTTTCGCCGGCAAAAGCGGTCATCAGATTCTCTTCAGTTTTTGTCCCTTTTAAAGGTTTCATGTACTTTTCCTCCTATTGTTTTGATGCAAGTTTTCCGTACCCGTAATGTGGACGTTCAGTGTTAAAATCGTATAATATATATTTTTTTCTGTCAAGAAAGCGAAGGTTTACTGCGGAGAGAATCATACCGTTTTTTATCTTCCGAAAAATTGACTGCAATCCGTTTGAGATAACTGTACACCGCTTCCTTTTCCTCACCGGTAAACCCTGCATAGCAGGTGTCCACGAGTTCTCTCGAAATGGCGGCGGTGGTCCCGGTTATTTTACGGCCCTCTTTGGATAGAGCCACAGAGGTTACCCTGTTGTCTTCCGCCGACTGTTCCCGGATAATATATCCTGCGGTTTCGAGTTTTTTCACCAGAGCGGTGGTCGTGGATTTATTGCGGTTTATCCTTGTACTGAGCTCCTTCATCGTCAGGCTTCCGCTCACGGAGAGCTGAAAAAGGATGTTGCCATGGGATGATACCAGATCCGTCAGTCCTGTCCGGGCAAGCCGGTTCTGGAGAAACTCCGATGCAAGAGAATGGATTTCCGATATTAGTGAAATAATAAAGGAGAGTTCTTTTTTTTCCATGAAAGCTCCACTGGACAGGAGGAACGTTTTCAGACCCCGAAGATTCTCAGGCTGATCTCCTCATAATTATAGATAAAATGATAATAATCGAACAAATCCAATATACCATAATATCGAAAAAATGCAATAATATAAGAAAAACACGTACCTTGTGTTGACGAAATTGACCTGTTTCTATATCACTATAACTATGACAGGTTTTTTCATCAAAAAAGCGTTTTTTGACGGTTGGGATACTCTTTTGCAGATTATCGTATGTAATATTATACTGTCGGCGCTCTTCCTGGGAAGCTATTTTCTCATCAGCCTGACAGTCGGAATGCTTCCTCTTTTTTCGCTAGTCGTTTTTCTGCTCTGCATGTCGGCCATCATGATCTTCTGTTTTGCCGTAAGCCACTGTTCCGCGAAGGTTTCATCGTTCAAGCAGTTTTCCCTGAAAGAGCTGTTCGTGACGGTTCCAAAAATGTGGAAACCGGGCCTGCTGTTTGGGGTAATTTGCGGCGGCGGAATCATTGTTCTTATTGTCGGAATTTCCTTTTATCTGGACATGAATTCCCTGTTCGGCATATTT
>JAISVD010000269.1 GCA_031271875.1 Spirochaetaceae bacterium
TTACGTACCTTTCAGCCTCGCGGATTTTAGCTGCCTCTTCGTTACGGATGACCGTGTTAACCAGCATAAAGCTCGCCGCACGCAGGATATCCGTCTCATCTTTGGTAAACTCACGCTCTTCGGTGAGATCCTCAAAAAGGACAAATCCCCAGAACTTCCCGCAAATAAACACCGGTACAGCAAGCGCCGTCAAACAACCGAACTGTTTCAGCGCATCGGCTTCCGGCATAAGACGCACCGGACCGTTAATACATTCGCCCGATGCCAGAACATCCTTCCAGCGCGGAATATGCCGGGAGTAAGAGTTACGGGTGAGTTCCTCTACCGCTGGGATGGCGGAACCCGTTTGTTTACTCCACCGGTAAATCTGCGTTGCGTATAAACCGTCAGGATTTTCAATGTTTTGGGACATCGACATCCTGTCAAAATGTACGATACCGGCAATAAGCCCAACGCCCGCAGTCATTGTATCCCTGAAGGTTTCCCCGCTTTGCGAAAGGAGGACAAAGGTCGCCCTGTTCAAAAC
The DNA here is from genome assembly GCA_031271875.1 of Spirochaetaceae bacterium. GTDB lineage: Bacteria > Spirochaetota > Spirochaetia > Treponematales > Treponemataceae > JAISVD01. The sequence continues at coordinate 527 of JAISVD010000269.1, forward strand.
TCCGAGCATTTGTTCCCTGTGTTCGGACGCTTCCTGCGCTTTTCTGAGTTCGGTTATATCTACGGCATACTCAAGATGGGCCCTTTTTCCGCCGGGCCAGTCGATCAATCGCGCTGTTTTGCGTAATATACTGCCCTTTACCGCCTCCCGGTGCTCCCATATAAGGGTTTTGTCCGGTTCTGTCTGCAATCGGAGATAGGGACAGGAATCACAGGGTTTGTCTAAGTTCTGAAGAAGCGTATAGCAAACCTGCCCGATACCGTCGCCTTCTATCCCAAAATACTCCCTGATACTGTCATTGAGAAAGAGAATTTCAAAGTTTTCGGGGTCACAGACAGTGATAAGGGCTTCCACCCCGTTCAGTATGCTTTTAAGCATCTCCTGTTGATCCGCTTCTTGTTTGCCTCCGCATGTGTATGTGATATTTTTTGAACTCACGTTAAAATAAACCCCTTTATTATATCCGGCACGTTGACTAAGCCCTGTTGGTTCTACATGAGGCGTAAAAGATCCTCAACATCAGCTTTTTTTCATAAGTGTATTGCTTCAGCTTTATTTTCTAATATATATCTTGTTTGAGTCTTTTTCCATAATAAATATAGTTATTCATCAATTGGTTCCATCTGTTTCTGCTTACCCGTCGTCGTGCCGCCATACCAGTGTGATGAGCTGCACTATCACAAACCCGAACCCCAGTATCCCCGAAAAAAGGAATCCCCCTATCCCGAGGATCGAAATATCGTACCATAGAGGGGGAATCTTGGCAAACACGATCACCGATGAACTGATGATCAGCGCCGCCAGTACCAGCCCAAAGACGAGTCTGTTTGCGACATTATGCAGTGTTTCGATCCCCCTGGGGAGATCAATCATATCCATCTGTACCCTGAAATTGCCGGAGGTCAGCATCGAATAGAATTCCTGAAGGTTATCGGGGATATTTTCAAGGAGCTCCGAATATGATATCGAAGAGGAGAACATCCTTTCGGCGGTTCTCTTTGGGGAAAGCCGCTGAAGCGTCAGCTTTCTGATAAATGGAAGCAGTTTATCGAGAATGTTCAGTGAGGGATCAAGCTGATAGGCGACCGTCTCAACATAGGCCATTGCCCTGGCAAGCATGGTTATCGCGGGAGGCACCATGAGATGAAACGATGTGATAACCTGAATAAGATCCGCTATCAGTTTCGATATCTCCATATTCGCCAGGGTGCTGTTCACATACTTTTCCAGCAGGATACTGCACTTCTCCTTCAGTTCATCGAATTTTTCCATCCGACTGACCCCGAGCAGCCCCAGCAGGGCGCGGGTAAAGCGTTCCATGTTACGGGAGGGGATGGCGATGAACATTCTGATCAGATACTCCTTCTGCCCATCGGTAATCGTACCCATCAGGCCGAAATCGATGAAACAGATATCATTATCACCGGTAACAAGGATATTCCCCGGATGGGGATCACCGTGAAAATATCCTCCGGTAAATATCTGCTTCAGCACCATATCGACAAACCGGTCGGCAATAAGCCGTGGTTTGTATTCCACCCCGGCGGCATACTGTTTTCTCTTTTTCCCCTTCGGCAGCCCCGAATACCCTCCCCGGAGCTGCCCCGACTTCAGCAGAGGATTTTTACGGAGTTCCGAGATTTTCGCCCCGAAGATAAACTCCATAATGAAAACCCGCCTGGTCGAAAGCTGCTCGTAATAGCGGGGAATCACAAGATGGGGGGTGTCGGAAAAGGTATCCGTAAAACGCCTGATATTTTCCATTTCGTGCATGAAATCAAGTTCATACAGCAGCCCTTCACTGAAGTTATCGATCAGCGGTACAGGCTGGAAATAGGAAAGGAACCGGATGTGCTTTTCCGCAAACCGGGCGAGGTCCTTGAGTATCTGGATATCGAGTTCGATGGTTTTCTGTATATCCGGCCGCTGCACCTTTACGGCAACGGCAGTACCGTTAAACAATACCGCCTTGTGCACCTGCGCTATCGATGCCGATGCTATGGGCTTTCTGTCAAACGAAGCAAAAATCCGCCGGATCGGTTTTCCGAGTTCCCGCTGGATTATCAGTTCCGCGTCCTCCCCGGAAAAGGGCGGTACTCCGTCCTGAAGTTTTTCCAGTTCCTTTGCGAGGTCCGGGTCGATTATATCGGGACGGCTGCTGAGAAACTGCCCCAGCTTTACAAAAGTCGGTCCGAGCTCTTCGAGCATGAGCCGTATCTGTTCATAATGGATGGAATTTTCACGGGTTTTGCCGATATCGGTTATCCGCACCTGCACCGGCTCTGAGGAGCAGGACTTGTCCTTGCAGGATTTTACGGCGGCGATCCGTATTCTGGTTTTTTCCCGCAGTGAAAAGGGAAAAGAAGCAATTATTCTGTGGGCGATATCGCGGAATCCGTAAGCCGCAAGAGCAGCAAGTATCTGCCGATAACGCGCCGGATAGGTCCGGGCGGTGAGATAGCGTCATTTTCCCGAGGTCCGCCTCAGTTCGAGGCGGACCCCTGTATCTGCCGGTCTGCTCTTTTTTCTGTAACCCGGTATAATCCAAATATACTATATTATTTCTTTACTTGCTACTTTTTGCCCCTTTGGGTTATACTGATTTCTATTCCGGTTAAACGGAAACAGACACAGGAGGAGAAGTAAAGGATGAACAGGGCTCTTGCAATTTTGAAGGAACGGGGATTTTTCCAGCAGTGTACCGATACGGAGGGGCTTTCGGACCTGATGGACAAAGGGCCGGTCAC
>JAISVD010000129.1 GCA_031271875.1 Spirochaetaceae bacterium
CATCGTGATTGTCCGCAAAGGTGTACAGCGCAAGTTCCCGGTACATGCCCTCTCCGCCGGACTGCCTGTTCAGCGACCAGGCTATCTCGAAAAAGTTCCTGTCGTTGAAGCTCGACCAGAGTCCTTTGTACAGTTCGTAGTTTGTTGTTGAATCCAGGCGATCCCTGTTCGCCCAGTTCCGGTAATCACCGTGGACAACCTCGCCCATAAGCCAGAAATCATCTCTGAGGGCCTTGCAGTATTTTGACAACTCCGTCATGAATCCCGGTTCCAGCGAGTCCGCCGCGTCAAGCCGCAGTCCATCGATGCCGAATTCCTCCATCCAGAATCGTACCGCTCCAAAGAGGTGTTCCCTGACAGCTGGATTTCCCGTATTCAGTTTTACCAGATCGTAGTGACCGCTCCATCCTTCATACCAGAAGCCGTCCCCAACGGGGCTTTGCCGGCTGAAATCCACATTGATAAACCAGTCCCTGTAGGGGGATGCGGGCCCCTTTTCCTGAAGATCCCGGAAGGCGAAAAAATGTCTCCCCGTGTGGTTCAGTACTGCGTCGAGGACAACGATTATGCCGTTATCGTGAAATGACCGTACCAGGTTTTTCAGATCATCGTTGTTCCCGAGCCTTCTGTCCACATGGTAATAATCGAGGGTATCATACCCGTGGGCGGTGGATTCAAAGAGGGGGCCTATGTATACGGCGTTTATTCCCATATCGACGAGCCGGGGAATATGCCCCGAAAGAGAGCGAAGGCCGTTTCCTGCAGAAGAGGTAAAATCATTCCTTGCCGGAGCGCCGCACATGCCCAGCGGGTAGATATGATAAAAAATTCTGTCTGTAAGTGATGTCATTGTGAATACTCCTTTCTTTATAATTACATACATACCGGTAGGTATATAACTTGGTAAAATAAGTTAACGGAATTGATACGGAAACCGACGGCTGCCGTATCACCCTTGTTATGAAAAAATTCCATGCATATACTGATGTATGATGCGGTACTCCATGTGCATACCCACATCAAGCTCGTTGTTCAGCACGAGGTGGGCGCAGGTTTCAATCAGACCCAAAAAGGTAATGCTGTATATTTTTTCCCGGCCCCGCATATTTCCGTGATCCCGTGATGTCTGAGTAAACAGGGTTTCTATCGTAGAGATAACCTCCTTTCTGAGTCCTGCCGAGGCAGTATGTCCCGCTGTTTCAGGAGCTGAGGAGAAGAGGCTGCTCTGAAACCTGAAATAATCGGGTTCCTCCCTGGCAAACCGCACTGTTTCCCGGAGGAGCATAGTAAGGTTCATCACCAGATCGTGGCGGTAATCGGCGGCGGTACGTATGAGGGCTGAAAAACGGCCGCCCCAGAAGGAGATAATCGCCTCCAGGAGTCCCTGCTTGCTCCCGAAATAGTAATACAGTGTCGGTTTGGTGATTCCCGCCTCCCCTACGATCTCCTGTATCCCTACGGAATCGTATCCCCTCCGGGAAAAGAGGGAGAGCGCCTTTTCAAGGATAACTGTTTTTGTAGCGTAAGGCATTTCCATATCTTTATTATATACCGAACGGTAGGTATTATGTCAAGAGAAAAAAGCAGAAACGCGGAAGCAGTGCAAAATCGGAGAGGGGTTAAACCTTTCGTTAATTATATTGACACCTGCGGAAACCTGTAATACTATCGGTTTATGAGCAAGCAGATATCTCTCGATGCGGTTATCCGGAAGGTTCCTGATTTCCCCAAATGTGGTGTGTTGTTCTATGACATCACCGGAATACTCGTGTGCCCGGAAGCGTTCCGTTACTGTATCAATACGATGATTTCAATATACCGGCATGAGAAGATTGATGCCGTTGCCGCCATCGAATCCAGAGGGTTCATTTTTGCGGCCCCTTTTGCGGAAAAACTCGGGATACCCCTTATTCTGGTACGGAAAAAGGGAAAACTGCCGGGGAAAACCTATTCCTGTACATATCAGCTTGAGTACGGCGAGGCGGAACTTGAAGTCCAGGTAGCCGATGTGCAGAGGGGGCAGCAGATTCTGGTACTGGATGACCTTATAGCGACCGGCGGTACGCTGAAGGCGGCCCAGACTGTTCTTGAGGAGGGCGGCGCCACTGTCAGGGAATTCTTTGGGGTGGTGGGACTTCCGTTCCTCAAATACCAGGAGGTTCTTGCCCCTGTCCCGGTGCGTACCCTTGTGGAATACCACGGCGAATAAAGGGCCGTTCAATTCAGTGCCTGTACCCGACTTATCCCCTGCTCCTTGCGGAGGTTTTTGAGCATCCTCTTTACCTCCTGGGGTTTCCCCGCCTGAAAAACGAATATGCCTTTATGGTTTTGACCGTCATTTTCTTCCATTTTTCCTTCAAGCAGTGTACCGCCGCATGTTTTCAGGTGGATCGATACAAGAGCGAACATATCCGTATCCCCTCCGGATGTAATGGCGATGCGGATATGGTTTTTTGAGGGAATGTTTTCCCACATAACCTCGATCATTCTTTCGGTGATCTCCGGTATCAGCCTGAAATTTGGGCAATCCCTGCGGTGTACGATGATGCCCCGGCCCCGGGAAACATATCCGGTGATCGGATCACCGGGTTCAGGATTACAGCAGCCGGCGATTTTTATAAGGAAATTGGTGGTGTCCTCCACCCTGATTTTTACCGGTTCCCCTGTCTGGGGGATCGCCGCCGGTTCTGTTTCGGGTTTTCCGGAGAAGGGCCTTTTTTTCTGCGCCTGCGCCTGTCCCTCCCCCTGTTCCTGCTGCACGGTCTGCTGCCTCCGCCGGGCAACTATGTTCTTGTCAAAGATGAGGCTTTCATCGTTCATGAGGAGCCACGAACGGATTTTACTGCGCGCCTTTGCGGTCTTTACCAGCTGGAGCTGGTTTATGGTGGGGCGGGCCTGGGGGGATGTAAGTACTTCGATAATCTGGGTGTTTTTCAGCGGCTGCGAAAGGGGAATAATTTGTCCGTTTGCTTTGGCTCCGACGATTTTTTCGCCCACTGCGGAATGGATATAATAGGCGAAATCTATCGCTGTAGCCCCTGCGGGCAGTTCGATAATGTCCCCCTTTGGGGTGAAAACATATACCGAATCACCCAGGAGCTCCTCCTGTATCTCCCGGAAAAAAGTTTCGTCATCGGTGCGGCTGTGCCGCAGCTCCTTGAGCTGGTTGACGATGGAAAGGTTTTCAATCGAGACAGTATCACGGTTTGTTCCCATCTTGTAGAGCCAGTGACTCGCAACGCCGTGTTCGGCAATATGGTGCATTTCATGGGTGCGTATCTGTATCTCCAGGGGTTTTTCTTCACACATAACCGTTGTATGGAGGCTCCGGTATCCGTTCGGCTTGGGACTTGCAATATAGTCCTTGATGCGGCCCTCCAGGGGTTTCCACCGTTTATGTACCAGCCCCAGCAGGGTATAGCACTCCCATTCGGAATCGCAGAGAATCCGAACCGCCAGCAGGTCATAGAGCTCGTCCGCTCCCTTCTGCCGTTTTTTCATCTTCTGATAGATGGACCAGAAATGCTTTGCTCTGGCGGTTACGG
>JAISVD010000149.1 GCA_031271875.1 Spirochaetaceae bacterium
TTCCTGCTCCTTCCTGAGGGATTCCGCCATCTGTTCCCGCTCGGTCCGGCGTATCTCCAGCTCCCGTTCCAGAGCTTCCCGCTCCTGCCTCTCCCGCTCCGCCTGGGCGCTGTCCGCAGGGGCTGAACCCGCCGCCGGGGCCGGGGCACGGGTATCGGGGCCCCAGGAGCTGTCCTGGCTCTCCATCGTATTGAGGGTCCGCACCCGTCTTGCTATGCGTTCCGTCGAGAGAAAATCGAATTCCGCCAGTTTGGTCTTTATATTCTGGAAAGCCGCCCAGTCGCGGGTTTCCGTGATCTCCCCGAGATATGTATAATAGATATTTTCTGCGAGGAGTTCGATATTCTGGGGAAGCTCCTCGACTTTGTAAGCACCCAGAGCGTTGTTGATGTAATTGAACGCTCGTTCATAATCCCCTTCCGAAAACCGGTCGTTCGCAGCATTCAGATATCTCTGGACCAATACATCCTCGGCGGACAGAAACACGCCGGGACAGAAGAGAAAGAAAACAGCAAGTGATGTAAAAAGGATTTTTTTACTCATTTTTCCCTACTCCGATTGAAAGCAAAATTCTGGTTTGATTATTCACGCCACTATTTTCTATAAAAGTCGTATTTTTAAGGCCGAATTTGAAATTGATATCCACTTTATTGAATTCCGCGACAACCATGGTTGCGTTTGCACCCACTTCAAAGGCCGCGTAAATTCCCTTGTAGGCAAAATGTCCCGGGAAATAATCCAGGTATGCATCGATCATAAAGATATCCAGCGCGTGTATATCCCGCAGTCCCAGCCCCACCACCGGGGTGAGGAACATATCCGTGTTGCCGGGGAGGGCTGTCTTTGAATTGATCGCGGAGAACCCGATACGTCCGAACAGCCAGGAATTGAATTTGGGCAGGCCGATGGAAGGCACGAATTTGATCTGACACGGAACGTATTGCTCCCCGAGAAAGGTAAGTACCAGAATATCCGTAAACAGCTCGCCCCCGATAGTAACCGACTCTGAATAGAAGAAGAAAAAACCGCTCAGAGCTATGCCGTACTTCAGGGAAAAATCGCTGCCGACGAAGTTCAGCCCCAGATTCATCATACCGAGGCTGACATCCCAGGCGAAGGGAATGTACCGTTCGTTGAAAGCATGGTCCAGATAAACCGTTTCCCCTGTGGAAACATTGGTTACTATTGTATACTCCCTGCGGATATCCGATTTGACCTTTGCCTCGGCGGCCTGCTGCTTTATCTCTTCAACCTGCCTGCGCTCCTCGGCGGCGACCCGTATCGCTTCCTGTTTTTCGATTGTCTGATTGATCGAGGTATACAGGTCCACTGCTTCAAAATTGTCGAGGTTCTGGTCGATCACGGCGAGGGATACGTCTCTCGCAAAAAGCAGGTCGTTCACTATGATGAGCTGCCGGGTTTTTCTCAGGGTATATGATTCTATCTGTGGATAGGACTGATTGTTCCTGTTTGCAGCGAGCACATTTTCCACTCCCTCAAGAGAACGTTCGGAGATAACAGTATCTATCTGCCGGTATGTTTCTTCAAGGGCAACAGTCTGTGCGCTGAGAAGAGAAAATGCGGAAGAAAAAATAATCGTAGTAAATATACATTTCCAGTTCAGACTGTTCATATATTACTCATCTCCATTATATCCATTATAATACAATGTTTTGAAAAAAATACAATACCCCTTTACGGAACCGGAATATTTTTCTCACCCATCACCGTACATATGGATTCTGCCTGGCAGAATAACAAGAATACTGCCTGGCAGGAACTAATCCTACATGCCCAGTTTATTATACTCTATTTACGGAAAGATTCATATATTTCCACATTAAAAAATAATATTTTTTGACAAATTTGGCAAACTTCAATTATTTCATTTAATATGATCAGGGATTGTATTACATCTAGGGCTGCAAGTACAAAACGTTCTCTGTTTTCTATAACATATAGTATTCTTACGCCTGTGTTGACAAATTCTTTCACACTTGGGTAAAATAACTGAATAAATATTCATGGAGTTTCGATGAAACGGAATAAAATTACATATACGATGAAAGTATGGTTCAGGAGTTTTGTATGATAACGGCAACGGGCGCACAGATAATAACCGGAATACTGGAACGTCAGGGGGTCTCCACGGTAGCGGGAATACCGGGCGGTTCTATTCTTCCATTATATGATGAACTGGCGCGTAGTTCCATCAGGCATATACTTGTACGGCATGAGCAGGCCGCCGGTTTTATCGCCCAGGGGATGACCCGTTCTACGGGGAAAACCGCAGTCTGTATGGCAACCAGCGGTCCCGGAGTCATGAATCTGCTGACAGCGGTGGCGGATGCGCGCTGCGATTCGATCCCGATGGTAGTCATCACCGGGCAGGTAAACCGCCATCTTATCGGCACCGATGCCTTTCAGGAGACGGACACTTTCGGGCTTTCCCTGCCGATCACCAAACACAGCGTCATGGTGAAGTCCGCGGAGGAGCTCCTGACGGCGCTCCCACGGGCTTTTGCCATCGCCGCTTCAGGACGGCCCGGCCCGGTTCTCATAGATGTTCCCCGGGATGTGCAGCTGGAGAAGATATCCTTTGAGGAGTGGCCCTCTGTTGCGGACAGAGACGCGGCGTCTGCTCCTGCCGGAGATCTGCTGAACAAGGCCGCCGCCCTCATCATGAAGGCCAGGAGACCGGCGTTTTTCTGCGGCGGCGGTGTTATCGCTTCCGGCGCCGCTCCGGCGTTGAGGAAATTCGCGGAGAAATGCGATATTCCCGTGGCGGTTTCCCTGCTGGGAATAGGAGTGCTCCCCTGGGACCATCCCCTGTATGCGGGTATGGTGGGAATGCACGGCAGCTTTGCCGCCAACAGCCTGCTCCACGATGCGGACCTTATTATTGCCGCAGGGGTGCGCTTTGACGACCGTGCCGTGGGGCTGATCAGGGAATTCTGCCCCGCCGCCGAGATCATACATATCGATATCGACGCTGCGGAGATAAACAAGATATATCCTTCGGCGGTTCCGATAATCTCCGATGCCGCCCGCGCCCTGGAGATGCTGGAGCCTCTCTGTTCCGCCCGGAAACACCCCTGCTGGCTTGAGACGCTTGAAGTGAAACGCTCTGCGGCAACCGCAGGGTACGGGGATTCTCCCCATCATCCTTCGGTACTCATTCCCCGTATCGCTGCCCTGGCGGAGCAGGTTCAGACTGAAGTACATTCCGGGAACTCTCTTCAGGATACCCGTGTGTTCGTTACCACCGATGTGGGACAGCACCAGATGTGGACAGCTCAGCTCTGGCCGGTCTCCTTTCCGCGCCAGTTTATCACCTCAGGCAGTCTGGGGACTATGGGGTTCGGTCTGCCCGCCGCCATAGGCGCCGCCCTGGCAAACCCCGGAAGGCGGGTCATCTGTTTTTCCGGGGACGGTTCCATCATGATGAATGTGCAGGAGCTGGCAACACTGGCGGAACTTGAACTGGATGTGACGGTCATTGTTTTTGATAACGCCTGCCTCGGAATGGTGCGGCAGCAGCAGGAACTGCTCTTCGGCGGCACCTATTCGGCCTGTATCTACTCGAAAACCCCCAACCTGGTGCGGATAGCTGAAGGCTTCGGCATATATTCCTTTGACCTTGACGATTACACCCGTTTCGATACGGTGATAACCAAGGCCCTCTCAGGGAGCGGCCCCCGTTTCGTGCGGATTCCCATCGCTCAGGAACTGAATGTCTATCCCTTTGTTCCTGCGGGAAAAGCGAATATCGACGCTTCCGGGGTGATATTTCCCGGTGAGTGAAACAGGCCGCCGCAGGGACGCTAGTGAAGGGAATAAAGCGGAGGAGGAACGGACGCAAACTGTAGGATAACAAACAAGAAAAGGCAATTGAAGAGCGAGAGCGCTCTTCAATCTAGCCATACTTTATTGCTCATAATCGTATCTTTTGATTGATTATCTGCATAAAATCAAGAATGATTTATGCAGATAATCGCCTATCCCTTGTAACTATCTGCATATTTTGTGGTAAACTATATGCAGATAGTTACAGAGGATTTTATGAGATATTTTGATTATTCTTTTTTGGAGCATGGGATGCTCCCTGCCGGGCTGGTAAATAGCGTGAGCGCCATCAGCGAATTGCGGGAACGCGAAGCGGAGCGAAAGGCGGGCTTTGGCGAAATTTTTATAAAACTCGAAAGTATCGCGAAAGTCCAATCAGTCAAAGGTTCCAACGAAATTGAAGGCATTGTCACCAGTGAGCAGCGTATCAATGAAATCGTGAACCAGAATAGTGCGCCGCTGAACCACAATGAAGCGGAAATCGCCGGATACCGGGATGCGCTGAATTTGATACACCAGGAAGGAAGCGCACTGGATATACGGGAACGTGATATACTCCGGCTCCACGAAATGATGCTGTCCTATTTGCCTGTTACCGGCGGTCGTTATAAAGAAACCGACAATGTAATCATGGAGATAAGCGGCGGGGTCAGGCGAGTCCGTGGTTCTCCGGGTCCCGCTGACGAACCAGCGGATGCGATGGAGCAGCTTATTCTCGCGTACATGGACGCGAGAAACAATTACAATATCAACCAGCTGTTATTGATCCCCTGTTTTATTTTGGATTTTCTCTGTATACATCCATTCACCGACGGAAACGGAAGAATGTCGCGGCTGCTGTCTTTATTGCTGCTGTACAAAAACGGCTTTGATGCGGGGCGGTATATCTCTTTTGAGGAACAGATAAACCGTATGAAAGCAAACTATTATCAGGCCCTCAAGGACAGTTCCGTTGGTTGGTACGAGGGGAACAATACTTATTTCCCATTTATTGAAAACTTTATGACCGCCTTGCTGTTGTGCTATAAAGAGCTTGATAAACGGTTTGCCGTGGTAAACAGCAAAAAAGTGACCAAGCGTGGTCGCATTGAAGCGACAGTATTGAACAGCCTTCTGCCGATTTCCAAGCAGGAAATCTGTTATATTCTGCCTGACGTAAGTGCAACAACGGTAGAGGCCGCCCTTGCCGCGATGGTCAAAAACGGGCAAATCGAAAAGGTCGGCGCTGCGCGTAACAGCAAATATATCAAAAAATAAGATGAAATATCCAAAGGCAGTGAAAAAAGAAACACAACTCTGATGGTTTCCCGTCGAGGCC
>JAISVD010000158.1 GCA_031271875.1 Spirochaetaceae bacterium
CATATGAAAACCCTTCAATTCTTGCATCCGAAGATGGTCTGCATTTTTATGAGGAATTTGAAAACATAAACCCCCTTGTACCTGAGCCGTCAACAGATCACAATGATGATCCTGATCTGTTTTATGAAAATGGATCCTGGTACATATTGTATCTTGAAACATTGAGGCCGGAAAGACAGAATCTGCGGCTGCTGGAGAGTAAAAACCGCAGGGATTGGTCAAACTCTATTGTCAGGGAAATGAAGCTTTCATCGGATGACAGCCTTTTTATGCTCTCGCCGTCATATATAGTTTACGATAAAGCCTCTATTTTCTATGTAAACAGACAACCGACAGGCAACAGAATAGAATATATTACGTCAGCTTCCGGTATTCAGGATACATTCGGTTCCCCCTGTGTCTTGAAAACAGATATGGATGACCTGAATCCCTGGCATATTGATATTATTAAAAGTACAGATAACATATTTTATATGCTCCTTACAACGATTTCCGTACAAAAGAACAAGTTGAAACAATACAGTTTATATCTGGCAAAAAGCGAAAACCTGCGGGAGTGGACACTGTCTTCCCGGCAAATTCTTGCGTCCTCCTATAGGGCAACAGGATGGATTATGCAGGATGATATGTATATCTATTTTTCAAGGGAAACACCGCTGATGAAAGCATGGCGTATAGGTGTATATAAAATAAAAATTTCTGATTTTTTTGTTTGAGGTAAAAATGAATATTGCGATGATAGTGAATTCCTTCCCGTCGGTATCAGAAAAATTTATTATTAATCAGGTCGTTTCCCTCAGAAAACAGGGTGTACATGTTACAGTGTTTTCTTCTGTGGATACGACAGATACCAAGGTTCATAATGTATTTATTACTGAAAATCTTGAAGATATTACAATCCATTTACATATTCCACGAAAACACTTATCCCGTGTGTTTCATATTTTCGGAATATTCTTAAAATTGCTTTTTACCCATCCGTATATTTTACTTAAAACTTTATCGGTAAAAAAATATAAATCCATGGTTTTGAATGGGAAAATACTTTTTTTCGCGGATTATTTTTCTTCGCAAAAAAAATCATTTGATATCGTTCATTGCCAATTCGGTCCGAACGGACTCATCGGAGCATTTCTCAAGGACTGTCATTTCGCGAAAAAACTTATTGTAACATTTCATGGGTCTGACATAAATGTATTTCCCGGGAAACATGGCTGCAATGTATATGAATATATGTTCAAAGTTGCGGATAAAATAACCTGCGGTACTGAGTTCATCAAGGAAAAGTTACGAAGCCACGGGTGTCCCACTGAAAAAATTGTGATTCTGCCCGTAGGTATACTGGCGTATCAGTATCCTGATGTAAAACCCCTCCGGGATTATCGGAGTCAAATTAACGTATTATCAGTAGGAAGATTGATCCCATTAAAAGGATTCAATTATGCAATACAGGCAATTTGGGAAGTGAAAAAAAGTATCCCCGATATACAATACCGTATTGCAGGCGGCGGCTGTGATGAATACCGAAATGAATTAATGGAGCTCATTGATTCATTGAATTTGCGGGAGAATATCTTTCTGTTGGGAAATAAAGTGGATTCGGAAATTCTGGATTTGTATGCCGCAAGCGATATATTCATTTTTCCCAGTATAAAAGCGGATGACGGCGCGGAAGAGGGACAGGGGGTCGTTGTGCAGGAAGCGGAAGCCGCGTTTCTTCCTGTGATAGCCTCCCATATCGGAGGTATTGCGGAAGGTCTGATCGATTCCGTAACGGGCTATCTCGTACCGGAAAAGAACTCCTTGGCTATTGCTGAAAAACTGCTTCTTCTGTGTTTACCTCAATCAAAGGAACTCCGTACAAAAATGGGACAAACAGCGCATGATTTTGCAATTGAAAGATACGACTGCAATAAACTCGCAGAAAGAATGATCTCTATTTATACGGATGTATAGCAGGAGATACCGCATTTTTTATCCTCCCTCTGGTATCATGAAATAAGGTATTTTGATATACTGACTCTGTTACCGTTACTTGTTGTTATGATAAGGAGTTTCTAACATGAGAAAGTTATATTTGCCGTGTGCCGCCATCATTGCCTGTATCTTTTTTATGGCCTGTGCCGGAACATCTTCAGGAATAAAAGAGCGGGAATCTGTCAGCCGGGATCCAGGGGTCACGTATGAGCTTGTGGTGCTTCATACAAATGATCATCATGGTACGACACTATTGAAGGATAACGAGGGCGGCCTTGCACAACGCGCTTCATATATAAAAACTGTACGGGGCGGCAATGAAAATGTGCTGCTGCTCGACGCGGGAGATATCAATACCGGAAGCGCACTATCAAATATGTTTAGTGCGGAGTCTGATATTCTGGCGTATAACCTCATGAAGTATGACGCCGTTGCCATGGGAAATCACGAATTTGATAACGGGCTTGCTTTTTTCGAGGACCAGATGAAGCAGTCCGAATTTCCCTGGATCTCGGCTAATATAAAGAAATCCGATGGAAGTTATCTTGGTGCGCCGTATATAACCGTTGATTATGAAGGTTTTCGTGTGGGAATTTTCGGGATTACAACACTCCGGACGACAAAAATCGCCAGCCCCGATAAAAGCCTCAAATTCCTTGACGAGATGGAAACATCTAAACAGATAGTTCAGCTTCTGAAAGAGCGTGAAAAAGCCGATGTCATTATTGCCCTTACACACCTGGGGCTTGTAAAGGAAGAAGATTCCCATATTACTTCCGTAGAGCTTGCTGAAAATGTCCCCGGAATAGATCTGATTATCGACGGACATTCGCATACGCTCCTTGATGAACCTGTTATGGCCGGGGGAATCCCGATAGTATCCGCGAATGAGTGGGGCAGATATATAGGCCACGGCGTTCTCCACATTAAGGATGGCGGTGTAACGGATTTTTCCTGGAATTCCGTTTTTGTTAACGCTTCTGATATCGATAACTTTCCGCCCGACCCGGAGGTGATGCATCTGCTCGCTCCGTATGTTGAAACAGCCTCTCTGGCCCTCAGAGAGGTGATTGGTGCTGCGGCGCAGACATTTGAGTTTGGCGACAGATTGAGCCGCAAAAAAGAGATTGCCCTCGGTAATCTTGTAAGCGACGCAACCACCTGGTATGTGCGATCAAAAGGCGTCGATGTGGACTTTGCTTTTCAGAATGGCGGAAATATACGTACCGAACTGCCCGCCGGCGACATCACGAGAGAGCGGATAATGACTATTCTTCCCTTTGATAATTATATCTATGTGCTCACCCTGAAGGGAAGCGATGTGCTCGCGCTGTTTGATTTTATCGCAACCATTCCTCAGGGTGCGGGGGGCTTTCCCCAGATGTCCAAAGAGATTACATATACCGTCAATTATCAGACAGGACGGGTTGAGAAGCTCAAGATTAACGGACAGCCTGTGGATGTTTCCAAAACATATAAAGTTGCGACAAATGACTATCTCGCAAAGGGCGGAGACGGATATGAGGTTCTTAAAAAGGCAACCGATACGTTCAATACATCGATAACCCTGACCAATGCCGTGATCGGCTATATCCAGCAGCTTCCGCAGCCGATTGTTCCTGTTATTGATGGAAGAATTACCATAATCGGGGGAATGGAGCTGTAATTCCGTAACTTGAGGGGAAAGTTCAGATTGCGGTAATCGGAACAATTCATTTTATGAAAGCCTGCCTGTCATGGTATACAAGCCATAGGGCAGGCTTTTTTGTTCGGCCTTTCTCATTCAGTACCGGAGAAAACACATCGATAACCGTGCGCACAATAGCGAGATGCGTTCAGACCCAATGTATCTTATCAGGTGCGTATTCTCTGAGATACACGTGACTGTATCTTCCCGAAGGCTGGACGCTGACCCCGTTCCCGAAATAGTTCCTGTGCAGGAACCATAATACATCCTGCATGTCCGCAAGGATATCTGAGATGGAAA
Source organism: Spirochaetaceae bacterium (assembly GCA_031271875.1). Classification (GTDB taxonomy): domain Bacteria; phylum Spirochaetota; class Spirochaetia; order Treponematales; family Treponemataceae; genus JAISVD01. The sequence goes on from JAISVD010000158.1 coordinate 3,965, forward strand.
AACGGAAATAGATTTCATATTCCGCGAGGATTGAACGGAGCCGCTTGTCGGTCTGGAACTCTTCGTCGATGGCTTCCCGTATCTGTGACCGGAGGCCGCCGTACCATCCCTGATTTACCGCGAGAAGGTTCAGCGGGTCTTCGGCCTTCCGGTAATAGAGCTCATAGATACCGGAAACCGCCGGAACGCTCCTGACAATACTGTATTTATCCGCCTTTGTCAGCCGTGACCAGTGAAGTGTGAAATATCCCCTGCCGGGGATGCTGTTTTTCTGTTCAATTCTCCGTATTACCGGAGAATCTCCCGGGCGGGAAGTTTCCTGCATTATATATGTCAGTATACAGAAGGAGACCGCAAAAGTCAAAATAATTTTCCCCCTGGGGGAATTGATGATATCCCGCGTTTTTGCTGATTTTCCCTTGAGAATCCCATCTGAGGTTATAGACAAATACGCTGTAATTTGTTATTATTTATATATATTGGCGCCGTACCCAAGCGGTAAGGGAGAGGTCTGCAAAACCTTTATGCATCAGTTCGATTCTGATCGGCGCCTGAGTAAAAAGTCTGCCACGGGCAGGCTTTTTTTGTTTCTGGGGGGCAGTAGAAATGAATGCGATTATTACCGTTGTCGGCACCGACCAGGTTGGTATCATAGCAAAAGTAAGCGGCTGGCTTTCCGTTCATGATATAAATATCGTTGATATAAGCCAGACCGTTCTTTCGGGTAATTTTGTGATGATGATGATGGCTGATCTGTCAAAATCTGATATACCTATTGAAGATATACGAAAGGGGCTGGATACACTCGGGAATGAACTTGATGTTGCGATCAATATCATGCATGAACGGGTGTTCGGTGCGATGCACAGGATTTGAGGGAGCCGCGGAACAAAGTTCCGTGCGGAATACATTCCGCTTCCGGTTGAACGGAAATAGGTATTAGGAGGAATGATAAAAAGTTAGTCAGAGAGCGGAAAATAGAGTACCCTGAAGGAAACATCTACAGGGGAAGGCTATAACTCGACATTTTTAGTGGTCGTTGGGAACAA
>JAISVD010000220.1 GCA_031271875.1 Spirochaetaceae bacterium
TAGCTCTACCGGTCAGGGCAAGCTCATTATAACTAAAATAAGAAAACCAAAAAGCAAATACCGCCGATTCGCTGTGACCCGCTCCCCTTCATCAGCTGCTTTTCCTCTTTTTTAATACCTGTGCCCTGTGCTTCTGCTCGATTACGTACTGTTACAGAACAAACCGCTGTATATCTCTGCCGATTTTCTATAATGCGGTTGCCCTGATCCGATACCGGAATCTGCTTGATTTTAGCGTCTGTTCCGTTTATTATAGTACCATGTGCTGGAAATGCGGTCATGAAATTCAGTCTGATTTCCCTGTTGTCAGGTCGAGCCAATGTGAATACTGCGGTTACGATCTGCATTCCTGTAAAAACTGCCGTTTTTACTCCCCGGGATCGCATTATGACTGCCGGGAGACGGTAGACGAGCAGGTGCGGGATAAGGAACAGGCCAATTTCTGCGGTTCCTTTCAGCCCGCAAAAGAGTTTGCCGGGAATCCATCTCCTTCGGATGACCGGCGGCAGCAGCGCCGTGCTTTTGACAGCCTTTTTGGTGACAGCTGATGGGCGGTCAGAAAAGCGGCGGATATGATTTCGCCTTTCTCGATTCGGGAACCGGCGGGCTGCCCTACATACGGCGGCTCAGGGAACTGCTGCCTTCAGCGCGCTGCGTATACCTCGCGGATACCCTCCATTTCCCTTACGGCGAAAAAAAACGGGATGAGGTGATCCGGCTTACCTTTGAAGCTGTGTCCCTGCTCCTCGCCCTTTTTTCTCCCCGCGTTATTGTTCTGGCCTGTAATACGATGTCCGTCGCCGCCCTTGAAAAGCTTCGCAGCAGATACCTCCAGGCGCCCTTTGTGGGAACCGTTCCGGCTATCAAACTTGCCGCTGCCCGCAGCTTGAACAGAAAGATAGGTCTCCTTGCCTCCTCCCGGACAGTTGCCGACCCCTACACCGATGCACTTATCGCGGAATTTGCCGGGGACTGCGAGATAATACGGCGGGGCGATGGTGAACTGATATCCTTTATAGAGAATAATCTTGTTTCATCGGACAGGGAATCCCGGATCGCCGCGGTCTCTCCTGCGGTAAACTCCTTCCGCAGTGCGGGGGCGGATACGATAGTCCTCGCCTGCACCCATTTCATCCATGTGAAGGACGAGATCGCCGAACTCGCCGGGACAGAGGTCTCGGTTATCGATTCCTGCGACGGCGTGGCGCGCCAGGCCGCCAGCGTTTTTTCCCGTATTTCTTCCTCCGGTATCCCTGAGGGACCGGGGAGCGGTGAATTCTATGTTACCGGCTTTCCTGAGGGTAAAACGGAATCATATTATGAAGAGCTCGCTTCCTTTTCAGGGCTCCTCTGGAAGGGCAGGGCCGCCCCAGGCACATAAGCGGAAGGTGATACCAAACCCGCTTCCATCCGGCCCGATATCACCAAAAAAACTACAGAAACGCTCCGGCGTGCTTCCGGATATATATCTTTTTCAGCACAGTTATGGTAACCATGTACAGCAGAATAATCGCCGCCAGGAAGGGCCAGTACATTGCCGGGGACGCTACGAGGTCGAGAATGGAACCGAACTTCGTGAAGGGTATCACCGAAAGCAGGGCTATACCGCCGCAGGTGAGAACCATAACCGGAAACGAAGCACGGCTCTGGATGAACGGGAACTTTGGTGTCCTTATCAAGTGTATGACAAGGGTCTGCGTCCACATGGACTGGATAAACCATCCTGCCTGGAACATCCCCTCGTACATCTTCTTGGCAGTGGTGTCCGCTGCGGGGATCGCGTTGTACAGAGCCCCTCCCGAGGTAAAATGGGGACAGATGACAAAATACAGAACGAGGTAGGTGAGTATATCGAAGATCGAACTTGTCGGGCCGAACCAGCGCATGAAACTGCCCACCGATGAGGCGTCCCACTTATGGGATACATATTGTTTTAATAAAGAACAAAAAACGTACAATAAAAATCGATACTTATAGTGGGCGATACTGGAATCGAACCAGTGACCCCATGCGTGTCATGCATGTACTCTAACCATCTGAGCTAATCACCCGTAATTGTTTCCACTATGTGTGACACAATACCTGAAAAAACAAAGATGGTCAATAGAATCCCGGATAATTCTCCGGGTACTGCATTTATTCAAATTTTGCTATGATTGTGGTAAAAATAATAATAAATTGATATATTCTGTGGTATATCCCATTGTACGGTCACATAAGGACAAAAAAATAAAAGGAAGGTAAAGACAAAATTAATGACCGAATGGGAATAGCGGGAAAAGTGTATTTCAAATAGCAAATTGGAGAGAAAAACAACAGGAGAGTTTATCTATGATTATCCTCATTATTGAGCAGGATGCGGAAACTGCCGCTGTCCTTGAACGCTGCCTCATCCGTATCGGTGAAAATCCGTGTATAGCCCACTCATTGCTGGAGGCGCATAACCTTCTTCACCGGTATGATATCAATCTTATACTCGCGGACATCACTCTGTTTGAATTTACCGCGGAGGAGTATAAAAATTATTTCTGTGAAAATGCCTATCCCGTACTTTTCTGCCCGTACAGAACGGGAAAACATCGAAGTATGGAAAACATAGTCTCCCGATGGCAGGACTTCAACAGAAATGTATTTACCCGGGAACTGTCTGCGGCTGGCTGCGAATCCCTGATGATATATCTTGAAGCCTGCTTCAGCAGATTGAATAATACCCCGGGGATATGTTTAGCGGCGGGAAATATCATACTGAATTTTGAGCACCGTAAAGCTTATAAAAACGGAAACCAGATTTTTTTACCTTCCCGCATCTGGGAACTTCTGAATCTGTTCAGGAAAAATTCCGGCATCTCCCTTTCCATCGAACAGATAACAGAGTATTTGTGGGGAAAGGATACCCCTGATCGCAGCGCCTGTATTTATGTTTACATAAATATCCTTCGCAAACTGATCGAACCGGATCCTCGTAAGCCTGTAATTATTCTCCGGGACAGAAAGAGGTGTTACCGCTTCTCTCCCGGAGATATCAATACATATCCCCACAGACAGAACGCAGACGTTCAAGAACTTTACTGCGGTCAAGAGGTTTTACAATAAAATTTTTTGCCCCCGCCATAAGTGCTTTTTTGACCAAATCCTCTTTGCCCAGGGCGCTGATTACCACGACCCTGGCCTGCTTGTCGAATTCCAGAATTTTTTCCAGTGCCGTCAATCCGTCCATCCTTGGCATGGTTATATCCATTGTCACCAGATCGATATTCGGACTGAGTTCCGTATATTTATCCAGACCTTCTTTGCCATCGGCCGCTATCGCCAGAACTTCATACCCCTCGCTTGTGAGGATCTGCCCCAACTGCTTGGCTATAAACAGGGAATCATCAACAACAAGTACCCGGATGGGAGTTCCATCCATTTTATGTCCACCCATCGGTGTCCCCATATCCCTCTCCTTTTCAGAAATAACGGAGTAAAATCCTGCTTCAAAAATTATCTGGACAGCACAGAATTGATTCTTTCAAGAACCTTTTTCCGATCAAGAGGTTTGACAATGTAATTTTTTGCACCAAGGAGAAGGGACTTTTTGACAAGTTCCTCTTTTCCCAGAGCGCTGATCATTACAACCTTCGCGTTCTTGTCAAAAGCCATAATCTGCTCAAGGGCTGTAATTCCGTCCATCTTGGGCATTGTAATATCCATGGTCACGAGATCGACCTGGGGGCATAATTCCTTATATTTGTCCAGACCTTCTTTCCCGTCGGCAGCGGTGGCGACAACTTCATACCCCTCGCTGGTAAGAATCTGCCCTATCTGCTTTGCGACGAACATTGAGTCGTCTACGACAAGCACCTTGTAAGAAGTACCGTCCTCTTTCAAACCTTCGGGAGCCCTCTCATTAATAGCGGGAAAATCCTGTTTGGTTTTCATTCTTCGCTCCTGTAAAAGTATCCATACTCAACATAATCCTGGTATGAACTATTCCCAGTCTTTTCATACCGTAAAGCGGGAAAAGACCTGCTTCCCTGATATGAAAGTAGTTACATTCTCTCCCTGATGGCAACATTTATTTCAAGTTTCCCCTGTTTTGTTTCCATGGGGACAATCAGCGCCTCCACTTCATGGTCGGAAATTTCCATTTTTTCTCCGGTAAACAGGGTAGGAGGAGTAAGATCAAACCTGAAACCAAGGTCATGCAATTTTGTTACCGCCTG
>JAISVD010000276.1 GCA_031271875.1 Spirochaetaceae bacterium
TGGTACAGGAGATTCATATTGAACGCCATATCGAGCAGCCCCTCGCCCTGATACCGGGCGGCGATCTCGCTCTGACGGGTAAACACCTCGCCTATAAGAACCCTGTCCCCCTCATATTCATCGGCTACCCGCCGAATATCCCGGCAGATATCGAGCGTTTCGGGACGGTTCCTGTCGTATATATGCTTCTGAAAGATATTGGGACTGGCGTTAAATGAAAAGGGATTACTCCTCAGCTGTTCATCTTTTATATACCAATTGACCACATCCATGCGGAATCCATCGACCCCGAGGTCAAGCCAGAACCGGATGACCTCAAACATCGCTTTTTTCAGTTCAGGATTGCGCCAGTTCACTTCGGGCTGGTGGGAGGTAAAGGTTCCCAGAAACCACTCATCGGTCATCTCATTGTCATGCCAGGCGCTCTTCAGTTCAAACTGACATATCCAGTTGTTGGGCTTCCTCAGCCTTTTTCCGGCCCCCGGCCCCCCGGAGCCGTGTCTCGGGGCCCAGAGATACCAGTCGTGTTTCGGGTTGTCCCGGCTGCTCCGGGCCTCCGCGAACCACGGGTGCCGGTCAGATGTATGGTTGATTACCAGGTCAAAAACAACCCGGATATTCCGCCGGTGGGCCTCGGCGATGAGGGTCTTTACATCGTCCATGGTGCCGAAAAGCGGATCGATATCGCAGTAATCGCTTATATCATACCCGAAATCATCCATGGGGGATTTGAAAAAGGGGGATATCCAGAGAGCGTTCACCCCGAGGGAGTTTCCTTCCCCGTTAAGGTAATCCAGGCGGGAGATGATCCCTTTCAGGTCACCGACGCCGTCACCGTTTGAATCCTGAAAACTCCGGGGATATATCTGGTAAAAAACAGCTGTCTGCCACCAGGGACAACTCATTCGGAACCGGCAACCGCCGCCTCGGCAGAGGGCTCTAAGGAGATATCCGGCGGCGCGACGGTGACCCTGTTGCGTCCATTCCGTTTCGATTCATACAGCGCCTGATCCGCCCTATCGACAAGGGCCTTTGCGTTTGGCTTTGTAAAGGGGTTGTATTCGGCAATGCCTATCGAAATGGTCAGGGTGAGATGCTGTCCGTCATACACGATATCCATCGTTTCTATGGCGGTCCGGATTCGCTCCGCGATACCCATGGCCTCCGCCGCGTTGGCGTCATGAAGCATAACGACAAATTCCTCGCCGCCGTAACGGGCCGCCAGGTCCTGGTTCCGCACCCCATCCTCTACCAGGGCCGCTACCCGCTGAAGTACCACATCGCCGCAGGCGTGTCCGTAGGTGTCGTTGAACTTTTTGAAGAAATCGATATCCAGCATCATTATCGAAAGGGGGGCCTTGAACCTGTTGCTGTCCTCCAGCCTTCCGATCAGTACCGAATAGAAGTAATGCTTCAGTTTGAGGTGGGTCATCATATCGGTGGTGGTCATTTCGAGGAGCGCAGAATTACTTACCGCGATAGCCGCGAGGGATGCGATATTCAGGATATGCTCCTTCTCGTACTCACAGAAAGCGAGCTCCTCCCCGACATCGAGCCGTTCACCCAGGATGAGTATCCCGTTTACATGGGTACGGGCCTTTAACGGAATAATCAGGGACGGCTGCAGGGAGGATATCTCTTCAAGTCCTTCCAGACTCCCCAGCGCCTTTTCTACCTCATCAAGGGTCAGACAGGTGTCGGTTTCATTGAGCAGTTTGACAAAGGGGCTGTCTTCATGGATTATATACTCATAGTTTTTATCAAGCTCAAACCCGGTGTAATTTCTGTTCAGATTGAAATAGGATGAATCAAAATTCTGCTTGGTAAAAATGCCTGCCCCGAGAACTTTCATCTGCCCGATACAGGTATACAATATCGCCTCGATAAGGGTTGCATAATCGAGTATCGAACTGAGGCTTTTGGAGATTTCAAGAAGCTGTTTCAGATCAAAAATCTGCTTTTCATAAGACGCATTTTTCCTGTCCTGGAGAGATGAGTTTTGTTTATCGGTGATGTTCCGTTTCTTTGTCATGGTTCCCTCTGGAAACAGTGTATAGTTATGGAAAAACAGTCAACAGATATCTCTGAACATGTCCAATTCAGAGGCCCCACAAGGTCACTGATGGAGGTTATGGCCTTTAATATTGCCATCTACACTGTATTGCCAATTATAGCATAATTTTTCATTATTTCAAGAAATTTCAACATAAATGGCTGCTGTTTTTCCAGACATTCAAATTTTTCCCGGTTTTTGGCGGCTGAAATAAGCATCCGTATATTGGAGATATACTCAGGAGTGGGCCTTTTGCTGTCGGCGAGAAGTTCCGTGAGTTTTACGGAGAGTTCATAAAAATGCTTTGCCTCGGTCTGTACAAGGCTTTTTGCTTGCTGATTCATATGGTTCACCATCTCCTCTGCTTTGCGGCAGAACTCGTTCCCGTTATGGCTGTTCTGGATACAGTGTTTGAGATGCGCAAGATTGTTCTCCCCCTGGTCGCCAAAACTTTTTTCAAAGGTCTCAAAGGCGGATGCGGTCTTAATACAGTGGTGAACAATTGTAGAAAATTGGGATTGAAAGCTCTGGTTGTTGTAATACCCCTCCACCATCAGCGTATTGAGGAGCGTCTGCACTGACTCGGAGAAATATACCCTGATATATGTTTTAATGACCTGCAGCGGGGTAATCCAGAAAAAGGAATACGCTGTCGTGGCCTTGAGGAAGTCATTTGTTTCGGCGTTATATCCCCCGAGGGAGACCATCTTCTTGCCGGGGAACAGCTCCTGTATCTGCTGTTCCAACTGTTCATCCTGAATTTCGGTTTCGATATTTTTACTGTCCGCTAGATACCTGATCTGGAGCCGGTCTCTGTAATCTTCAAGGAAGGGTTTGTCGATTTTTGCGCTGGCGGGGGTCAGCCGGGTATCCTTTTTCAGATACCGCAGCAGAAGCAGCAGGGTGCCGGGGTCCAGTTTTTTCTTGAGCAGATAGGCGATGGTTTTGAACCGATTGGTTATACTGTTCTGCTCCTCCTCAGAGGGAACATCGCCTGTTTTTTTGGAAACCAGCGCGATTATCGCGCTGACCAGTGAGGGTGAAAGCTCCAGGGTACTGCTGATATAGTAGAAATCCAGCAGGTTGCTCACCAGTTCCACCGCGAGACACTGCTGGAATCGGGGGGAATAGGAGGGATCCTCTCCGGTAAAGTCACTGTCAAAGCAGCGCAGGAATGAGATATAGTTGAACCGGCACAGGTCATAGAGCGTACCAAGCTGGCAGATTATCCTCTCAACGGCCTTGAATTCCGGGGTATTCAGCTCCCTGAGCAATTTTTCAAGGAGACGGCGGTGGGTTTCCCGCTCCTTTTCATAACTTTCGGCTTCGGACAAAAGCTGTTTTCTTTTCTCGGAGAACAATGTCTCATACAGTTCCCGTCCTTCAGGGCTAAAGCCCGAATAGAACAGATAATCGATACATCTTAAACTTATCCAGGTATCGTTTCCCGCGATGGTGCTTTCGAGTATCTCATGTATCGGAGCAAGCTGTACCCACAGATGGTACATCGCTTCTGCGAGGGAGGGCTGTACCATTCCGTTTTTTATAATCGGAGGGGTTATCTCTTTGAGCCGGTTTTCCAGCTCCTTCAGTTCCCGGCGATCTTTTCCCTGGGCAGAGGTTCCGAACAGAAACATATCGAATATATCTTTCAGAAATTTAAGCAAAGCACCCATAATATATCTGTATATTAAGTTTTGTCAGGGTTTTTGACAATCACTATTGTTCAATATATCCGCAAAAAGCGCGTAATAATTATCGATAGTCGCTGTTTTTACAATTTCCGCCCGCAGTTCCGCCCCCCCGGGGAAACCCTTTGTGCAGGCGCAGAACCGTTTACGCATCTCCCTGCACGCTGCGTCTTCGCCTCTGTCGGCGGCAAGCAGTTCAAGCTCCCGGAGGCCCGCCCGGATCCGCTCAGGAGGAGATACCGGTTCGTAGGTTCCGGTTTCAAGCAGTTTTTTCGTCTGGCCGAATATGAACGGATTGCCCATCGCGCCCCGGGCAAACATCACCCCGTCACAGCCGGTGCTTTCAAGCATCTCCCTGGCAGCCTCGGGCGAAAACAGGTCCCCGGAACCGAATACCGGAATACCTCCGTTCAGGAGCTTTTTCAGTTCCCTCAGCAGGGACCAGTCGGAACTCCCCTCATATCCCTGGCTTCTGGTCCGGGGATGGAGGGTAATGGCGGCGGCTCCGCCCTCGGCGGCCGCAAGGGCTGCCTCCCGCCAGGAGAGCTGCCCGGAATCCCATCCGGAGCGTATCTTGACCGTTACCGGAAGGGGAAAAACCGCTTCCGCGGCAGCCCTGACAACCGCATGGAGCCGTTCCGGGTCTCTGGTCAGGGCCGCGCCGGCGCCGGTTTTTACGATCTTTGGGATAGGACAGCCGGCATTGATATCTATCAGCTCCGGGGAGACCCTGTCCGCAACAATACAGGCGGCGGCGGCCATCGTTTTTGGGTCGCTGCCGAATATCTGCACCCCGTAACGGGTCTCATTTGCGGCCCGGGCCAGGAGGAGTTCGGTCTTTTCCGATCCCCTCACCAGCGCTTCCGCAGATACCATTTCGGTAAAAGTGAGATTCGCTCCATTTTCCACACAGACGGAACGGAACGCCCGATCGGAGTATCCCGCTACGGGGGCGAGAAACAGGTTTCCCTCCAGATAGAGGCCGTCCCGCCGCAGATGCGCCTGCCCAGAGGTGATTGTTACAGGATGATACAGCATAAAAGGATGTTCCGGTGCGGGGGCCTGCTCCGGGGGTTTACTCTGAGAGTTTGAAGAAGGTACAGCTGTTTTTCCAGAGCTGCGCGCTCAACGCTTCTATGTCCATATCCAGCAGCTCCGCGAGGAAGCGGACCGTAGAGGGGGTATAGGCGGGCATATTCCGCTTGCCCCGATACTCTGCGGGAACCATGAAGGGACTCTCCGATTCCACCAGAATCCTGTCAACCGGCACCGTCAGGGCGGTCTCGTGCAGGTTCCTGGCGTTCCGGTAGGTTACATTTCCGGCAAAGGAAAAATAGAGATTCAGGTTCAGCGCCTTTTTCGCGTATTCGGCGTCTTCGGAGTAACAGTGAAGAACGCCGCCTGCCGTGGGGAGCCTCTCGGAAAGGATATCCAGCACATCCTTTCCGGCGTCCCGATTGTGGATGATGACGGGGACATTCATTTTTTCCGCCAGTTCAAGCTGGGTAATAAACAGTTCGATCTGGGAGCGCTTATCCCCGAATTTGCGGTAATAATCCAGCCCGATCTCTCCGAGGGCAACAACATTCGGGAATTTGAGTCCCTGTTCTATAGTCTGAATCCAGTCCTTTCCGGGATTTGTAACCTCCGACGGCGCGACGCCGACAGCATGATACACGCTGGAAAGTGATTTGAGATTAGTATATACCTTAGTAAAGTCATGTAAACTGTTGCAGATACTGACAATTCTGCTTACATGAGCCTGCTTTGCTTCCTGTATGACACGAAGCTGCTCAATAGGGTCATCATAAATGAGCCCTATGTGGGCATGAGTATCAAAAAACTGCATGGCTTTCTTCCGTTAGAATGTGATATATTGGGAATTAGCTATAATAATACCCAACCAAAAGACCGATATATATTATAGTAACACATCGAATCCCAATCGTCAACAAAATTGCGGCTTGTCTCAGAATTCGGGCGGCGCGTTATACGGTTTGACAGGTGATTTTATCCATGCTATTATAATGTGGCTACAAGACTATAGGGAGATGCCGTGCCAAAGACGAGAAGATATAAAAAATTCGAAAAGAATGTGGTACAGTCCATAGTCCTGTTTTTCAAACGTGTGTTCTGCGCCATAGGAAGGGCTGTCTCCGTTTTTTTTCATGTAGGTCAGCGCAAGCTGACTATTATGGTTGTTCCTCATTCCCAGAAAAAGGTTCTCAATTTTCAGACAAATATATTTGCTCTGTCCCTTGGTTTTCTGATTGTGGGGGGGATTGTTGCGTCGTTCTTCTGGTTTAACAAAAATTCCATCGATCTCTCCACGGAGATCACCAATCTTGAGGCCCGGAACAATATGGCCCGGATGGACCTTGATCTGTTGCGGGACGAGGTAAGCAATGTGCTTTATGAGGGCAAGAAATTCCAGAAAACACTGACGGAAACCCTTTCTCTGCTGGGTATAGAAGACACTACTGCGTCAACCGATACCGCCCTCCAGAACGGGGACCTTTCATCCCTGTTCAATGTGCGGGAAACATCCCGGGGAAATATCCGTGAGATTACGGACCTCAGACAGCTTGCTTCGTACCTTGAGAATGCGTCCCGCCCGATTGAGGAGATCGGGAAGATGCTTGATTCCCAGAGCGCGCTGTTTGGAGATATTCCCAGTGTCTGGCCCCTCAAGGGAGGGATCGGGCATATTTCCATGCTGTTCGGACAGAATATCCACCCCCTGACGGGGCAGTGGTACATACATAAGGGACTCGATATATCCACCTGGCGTTCGGGAGACCCCATAATCTCGACGGCGACGGGACAGATCATGACCGTCGCGTTCGACGCAGGGCTCGGCCATTATGTGATCATCAAGCACAAACACGGTTTTTATACCCGCTACGCCCATATGAGCGCTATCTGGGTACAGCGCGGACAATATGTTACCCAGGGACAGGTGATCGGGACGGTAGGAAACAGCGGTGTTTCAACGGGCCCCCATCTCCACTACGAGGTGCATATCGGCGCCGATGTCGTGGACCCCGCAAAGTACGTGAATATGACCGTAGCCAAGCGGTAGGCGGATACAGGACGGATGGCGGCTCAGCATACTGACGATATCACCATAAATACACTTATCGGTCCCGGTTCCTCGGTAACCGGAGATCTGCGTATCGCGGGGTTTGTGCGGATAGACGGCGATATTGTGGGCAGCCTGGAGACAACGGGACGCGTTATAATAGGTGAAAAGGCCCGCATAAAAGCGAATATCAGGGCGCTTTCCGTTACTGTCGGCGGTATTGTAGAGGGCGACATAGTCGCTCCGGAGGGTATTGTGATCTATTCCACCGGGATGGTCATCGGTGATGTAATAACAAAAAAACTGCGTGTAGATGATGAAGTCGTACTGCATGGCGCCTGTATCTCCATCAAGGATGAAGATGCCTTTGATAAGGCCAGAACAAAATGGCAGGATATGAAAGCCATCAGAACAAAAACCTTTTATTAGGACACGGAACATGAGCCCATTGGAACCACTGGATTCCTCTTTTCTGGTTTCATCATCCGGGGCGATACGCGCCGGACAGAGCGGAAAGACGGACCGGGGGAAGGACACAAAAAAGGTCGGCAGCATCAAGAGCGCTTTTTCGGATATCCTTTCGGAGACACGGGAAGCGGACCAGACGGGAGAGCTTTCACCGGCTCTGGACCTGCCCCGGGAGGAGGCGCTGCGCCAGCTTCTGGATGAGGTGTACAGCATGGGGGATATCCTCAAGGGGAACCCGCTGCCGGAGGCTGTTATTAATTATAAAAAAGCGGTAAAATCATTCCTGTATTTTGTGGTGAACAACAGTTATGATGTTCATGAGCAGAAGAGCGGAAGGAATATTCTTAAAAGAAAGAAATTTATACAGCTGGAAGTTATAGATCAGAAGCTTGAGCGTCTTGCTGCCGAAGTAATAGCAGCCCAGAGGGATCAGCTGAAAATTCTCGCACGGATTGAAGAAATTAACGGAATGCTGGTAAATCTGGTACGATAAAACAACACGGAAAAAGATCAGAGGAGCTTTCATCAATGAACAATATGTACGGAAAAGATATGGAATCGGATACGGAGGAGGATCTCCTCGCGCTTGAGGACCCCCAGAGCGACGCTGCGGATGATGAGGTTATTACCATTCCTCAGCCCCTGTTCAGGCTCAAGCTTGAATATTCATGCGAAGGGGTATACGCGACCCATGATTCGGAAGAATTCAGCAGCGGGGATTATGTGATCATCTCTACCCGGTACGGACGGGACCTTGCCCTGGTTATGGGAAAATCCAACTGCTGCACCGGTATACGGGCAGGGGATATTGTCACGATAGAACGCCGCGCTACTCAGGCGGACCTCGAAAAGGCGGCGGAACTCCGCAAGAAAGAGGAGGAGGCTTTCAGGATATTCCAGAATAAGGTGCAGGATCACAAGCTGGATATGAAGCTCATCTCCACCCATTATCTTCTGGAGGAACAGAAGGTCCTTTTCTTCTTCAGCGCTGAAAACCGCGTGGATTTTCGGGAGCTGGT
>JAISVD010000041.1 GCA_031271875.1 Spirochaetaceae bacterium
GTCCATCCCCGCAAGCAGCGCAAGGATACGGGAAGTATCGGACGCCGACCACCGCCGCTGGGCGCGGCGGTACTGATCCTTGGCCTTTTCGCTGGAAAATCCCTTTATCTTCAGGTCAAAATCCGATGGACGGCCCTCGCGGTGTATCCGGTGCCAGAGCAGCAGCCTCCGGAAACAGAAGGTAAGCCCCGCTATGAGCTGTACCCCGGAGGATTCCTTTGACAGCCGTATCCGCTGCAGCACCTCCAGGGAATCCTCAAAGGATCCGTCCGCCAGCCGATCAAACAGGGTGAACGCCGACTCCTCCCGGTTGTGGGCAAGAATGCGGTCCACATCTTCGGCGGTAATTACATGGTCGGGGGTAAAAAACAGCAGGAACCGGGAACACTCGCTGCGCAGCGCTTCGGTGTTATTTTCCACGAGTTCGAGGATAGCTTCAACCCCGTCGTCGTTGATCCGGAACCCCGCCTTGCGGAAAAAATCCCGCAGCCACTGCTCCTTTCTGTCCTCAAAGAGCTCCCAGAATATCCGTTTCTGCTCTTTGGGGACAGCGGCTTCAAGTTTTTTATCGATCCCGATCTCATCGGACACGAGGAGCAGCAGAGAACCTGTTTTTCCTGCGGACTCCCCGGCCCAGTCGGTTATACACTGAATATCTTCCTTCTTTTTTATCAGCTCGGCATTTTTAAGCACCACAAAACGCTCTTCCGCAAAAAGCGAACCATTCTGGAGAAGGGCTATAACATCTTCAACCCTGACATCGTGGGCATACAGGGAGTGGACATCGAGGGGGCCGCTTTTTTTTTCCGCGTCCCGGCGGAGCTGTTCCACAGCCTGGGACCGTTCACCGAATTCAGGGCCTGTATACAGCCATAAGGGGGAAGCGCTCATACCGTCAATAATTCCTGACTATTGTCGCCAGTCTGCCGACGATGCGGACATCCTGACAGAAGATAGGGTTGTATGCGGAGTTTTCCGCCTGGAGACGTATCCTGGCGGCCTCCCTGAAAAAACGCTTGAGGGTTATCGCGTCATCGAGGACAGCGACAATAATCTCTCCGCTGGAAGCCTGTTCGCACCGCTCAACCACGGCCAGGTCCCCATCGAGGATACCTGCATCGCACATGCTGTCGCCTTTAACGCGAAGGGCAAAATACTCCTGCCCGGAACGGAAAAACATCATGGGAAGCCAGATGGTGCTTTCATAGTTTTCAACAGCCATGAGAGGAGTCCCGGCGGCGACAGTACCGAGAATGGCTATCTTCTGCATCGCCGGAGGTGTTTCCAGCAGGTTATCGTCGGCGATATTTTCCATGAGGACCTCCAGCGTCCGGGACCGCTTTCCCCGCTGGGTAAGGTAATTTTTCTTTTTAAGCGCCGATATGTGATCATGGGCGCCCTTAACGGAAATCCCGAAATGACCCGCCACTTCCCGTACCGTCGGGGGGAATGAGTGTCCCGCTGTGTATTCATGGATAAACAGCAATACTTCCTGTTGGCGTTTTGTCAATTCCTTCATTATATTACCTGTTTTATTTTACTCTGTTCTCGCGGGAAAATCAATAAAACAAACGCCACTTTCATCATCTTCTTCCAGAAAGTAGACATATCCATTGAGCGACTTCATTGTCATATGGGCTTCGGTTAATACCCCCCTCAGGAGGGCCTTTCTCCCCTCCGGCCGGGAAAAAGGCCCTCCTGAGGGGATTGCGGAACTCCAGTTGATGATCAGCCGTCCGAAGGGGAGGGAACCCCGCCGCACATTTCTGGCGGAAACGGAAACAGCGGGGCAGGCGGAAAAAAGGGCATTGAGAATGGAGGATAAAAGGTGCCGGGCCCGGGTTTCCGGTACAAGCAGGAACCAGTCGGGTTGGCAGAAGTGCAGTTCCAGGGTATTTCCGGGGAATTCCTGTATAACCAGTTCCCGCACTTCAACCAGCAGCGCGTTAAGGCTGTATTTTTCACCCTCCGGGACAGGGGGCAGGTCAATATACAGGGCTCTTTTTTGTATTACCGGAATAACATCGCGGTATATCAGGCTGTCCAGCAGAAGTATCCGGTTCTTCTGCCCGCCGGAAGCATCGCCGAGATACTCGAAAAGCAGGGAAAGGGGTGACGAAAAATACACGCTCTCCAGATAGGCAATAAGAATGAAGAACAACATCCCCGGAATGAGGGCCAGCGCATAAAGCAGTATGCCCAGGCTGGTAAAATTCTGTTCAATCTTTTCCCGGAACCGGGATTTTTCATAATTGAGCTGTAGATTTTCCCTGACATAATCAAAACCGGGGACAAAGCTGCTGGTATACACGCAGATCAACAGTTCGTCCCTGATATAACCGGTGGTCACATAGCGGACAAGGTCGGGTTCATCCTGCAGACTGCGGGGAAGCAGGCCGTTAAATAACGTATTCTGCGGGGAAGATCTGAGAAAGTAATGGGAATCCCCTATGCCGAACAGCGGTTTCTGATTTGAGTAATCCTCATCGATAACACGGAAAACCTGATAGCAAATGCCCCGGGGGTCATCCGTGAGGATCAGCGGCCAGAGTTCCGCGGGTTTGTCCCGGTACTGCTGTATCGACTTTATGCTCATGTGCTCCCGGGATATCCGTTCCAGCGTCCGCATCTGCTGCTCATAATAGTCATTGACGACCGCAAGGGACGCCGGAAATCCGGTATCGAAAGATATCCCGTGGAGCTGCTCCCCGGAAACGGAGAAGAACCCCGATATGATCACCACCGGAGGGGTCACGGAAACCAGCCCCATCA
>JAISVD010000081.1 GCA_031271875.1 Spirochaetaceae bacterium
ACGAAGGGAAGCAGCGCCAGATCCCGGGCGCGTTTTATCTCCACCGCAAGGCGTCTCTGGTGTTTTGCACAGGTACCGGTGATGCGCCGGGGCAGGATTTTTCCCCGCTCCGTGGTAAAACGGCGCAGTCCCTCCGCGTCCTTATAATCGATCCTGGCTTTCTGGGAACAGAAACGGCATACCTTTTTACGGAAAAAGACCTTTCCCTTGCGGGCATTGGTTTTTTCATCGGCATCACGCATCACATCCTGCATCTGCACATCATTCATATCTGCATCTTTCATCTTTTCATCTGACATATCGTTCTCCTGAAATTAAAATGGAATATCGTCGGGGAAATCCGAATCGCCCGAATAGGAGGCTCCCCCGTCATCATAGGACTCCCCGGGTGCGTCCTGCCTTTTCTGGTAGGAACCGCCGCGGTCATAGGAAGCCCCGCCCGCAGACTGACCCTCCCGAGAGCCGGAAGAGCCTCCGCCTCCGAGGAGCTGCACATTGGTCGCCATGATTTCGACCTTGCTTCGGGCCTGACCATCCTGCTCCCAGCGATTCTGGCGCAGTTCACCCTCAACAGCGACCTGCTTACCCTTGATCAGGTACTGATTGATCGCTTCGCCGGCGCGTCCCCAGAGCACAATATCAAAAAAATTCGCCTCCTCCACCCACTGGTCACCGTTTTTTCGGCGCCGGTTGAGGGCGAGAGAAAATTTACATACAGCCATACCGCCGGAGGTATATTTGAGTTCGGCGTCACGGGTAAGCCGGCCAATCAAAATGACATGATTTACGTCAGCCATAAGCCCTGTACCTTATTCGTCAACACGGACAAACAGAAATTTAAGAACATTCTGGTTCAGTTTAAATCGTCCGTCGATATCGATAATCTTCGCGGGGTTTACCCTGATATTGAACAGAACATACCGTCCGCGGCTCTGTTTCTTGATCAGATAGCAGAGCTCACGATCCCCGAAGGGCTCCTCTTTTTCAATATCCGCACCGAATTCGGAAAGCCCTCCCCGGACACCTTCAATGCCGGTTTTGAATTTCTCCTCTTCAATGGGAAAAATAACCATCAACTCATACTTTCGCATAAACGCTCCTTTTGGACATTTGGTCCGCATTTTTTTAATGCGGACAAGGAAATATGCTGATATAATACATACAAAACAGATTATGATAATATCAGATAATATACCATAACATTTTAAAAATACACGGTCAAGACTGTTCTTGAGAAAACCGATAATTAATACAGGGGAAAATGTTGTTACAGTATCTATTTTCCGAGGTTATGGGAGGGGTTAATGGCAAAAAAAATCAACTTTAAAGATAACCTGTTTCATCTCGCACGGAGTCTTGACAGGTTCTCAGACGGCCTGACGCTTGATCTTGAGGGGGATTTTTTTCTCGATAAATTTGTCGATGATATACTTTTTTTCAATTCGGTTATTTCGAGAATATACGCCATTCTCGAAAAAAACAGCAATATGAGCGAATACCGCGAACAGATGCGTAATCTGTATACGGTCCAGAAAAAATACATAACCATATTGAACAGAATCATTTCGGGACAGATATGTTTTGCAGATCAGTTCGCCCGGTTTGGGCCGAAATTTTCCGAAATTCTCAGGGCAAACGAGGTAATGCAGAATCAGATATATGCCTCCCTTGATACGGCCGCGAAGACCCCCCAGGAAGCGAACGATGTTGTTTCCCGTGATGAGATGAGCGCATTGCTTCAATTTTGAAGAGTTTCTTTATTTTATCTATAAATATATCTCTATAGGTATGTATATCTCTCTATAGGTGTTTGCAAAACAGTATATTAATGGTATTATAGATGAAGTTATGGAATATTATGACTGCATCATTGCGGGTTCCGGACCGGCTGGTCTGGGAGCCGCTTTTCAGCTGCTGTCCTGTAAACCGGATGCCAGAATCCTGATTCTGGAAAAAGCCGAGATATCCTCCGGGGGCCTGAGAAACGACTGTAAAATGAATTTTACCTTTCCCGTCGGTTTCCCTGGAGAGTATTGGGAGCGCGGTAAAGCGGAGGAGTACCTCGCACAGGTGGAGGAGTTTCTGAAACCGGAAATTCTGGAGCAGAAGCAGTTTGATGTATATGAAAAACGGGCGGCACGGATCGGGGTGGAGCTTCTGCGTATACGCCAGTCCCATCTCGGGACAGACGGCGGCATACAGCTCATAAAAGCCCTTGTTTCACAGCTGACCGCGAAGCAGGTGGAGATATCGTTTGGAGAGTCCCTTATAACGGCCGAAGAGAAAGACCATATGGCGGTTACCGGTAAACGGGAAGCGCACTATGGCGCGCTCATTGTCGCTCCCGGCCGTCACGGGTTTGATTTCCTGCGCAGGTTCATGACCGAACTGGGGATCCCCTATGCCGATAACAGTATAGATGTGGGTATCAGGCTTGAGACGAAGATCGAACACTACCCTATCGTAAAGGACTATTACGACCCGAAATTCATATTTCCCGAGCGGACAAGGACATTCTGCACGAATTCCGGGAGCGCCCATGTGGTACAGGAGCGGTATACCACTCCATCGGGACAGCATTATTACAGCGTAAACGGTCACTCATATTCGGAAAACCGGCCCCCCAATGGACTGGTCAACTTTGCGGTACTCCGCAGCGTAGCCTTTACGGAACCTATCGCCTCAGGGCAGGATTATGCAGAGTACCTCGCTACCCTCGCCATGCTCACCGGCGGAGGACATCCGGTGATGCAGCGGGTCGGCGATTTTCGCCTGGGAAAACGTACCACAGCGGACGGACTGAATACGGACCTGAACGACTTCAGGCCGACCCTCTCCTCCGCAACCCCCGGGGATATATCCCTGGCGCTGCCTTCCAAATTTCTCGATTCGATCTGGAAGGCGCTTAAACTGCTGGATACGATTATCCCCGGCATTCTCCACCCCAGTACGATTATGTACTATCCGGAGATAAAGCTGTACGCCAACAAACCGATATTCAGGGATTACTATTTTATGGCCGCCCGGGATATCTACCTGATAGGCGACGGAGCCGGGACCTCCCGGGGAATCACCGGCGCATGGGCGTCGGGACTCCGGGCGGCGGATGGTATCGCGGCGCGGAACGGCTGGACCGCCGCATGAGAATAACCGGCGGAACACTGAAGGGAAGAAGCGTCCTGTGCCCGGAGGGAGAGATCCGTCCCACCATGGACAAGGTGAGGGAATCGCTCTTTTCGATACTCGGGCCCCTGGAAGGGAAGTCGTTCCTTGACCTTTTCGGCGGGTCCGGGGCGGTTTCTCTGGAAGCGTTTTCCAGAGGAGCGGCTCCGGTGGTGCTTGTGGAGAACGACAGGGGAAAAAGGGAAACGACATGTTCCAATATATCACTCGCAGGAGGAACCATAACAGGAAAATTCATGGCGGCGGAGCTTTTTATAAAGCGAAACCGGCAGAATTTCGATATCATTTTCTGTGATCCGCCCTTTCATTACCGTTTTCATGAGGAACTGATAAGGAGCTGCGATGAGAGAGGTTTTCTGGCTGCCGACGGCATCTTTCTGATGCACAGGCCCGCAGAGCGTTTCCTGCCCGACACAATAGGATCGCTTGAAAGGATTGATCAACGTCGGTACGGCAGATCCATAGTCGATTTTTATGGAAAACAGGGAGAATCTTCTTGAATTATTTGACTAAAAATCTTATTATTATCAATAAGGCATGAAATTGGTATGGAAAAAAATACTTCAATTGTGAATCAAGGAGGTTTCATAAAAACCACCGACATTCCGGTTACAAATCTTACTTCTGAACAGAAAGCTGTCCTTAACAGAAAAGGTAATATGCTTTTTAATCAGGGTGACATAGAGAGTGCAAAAAGGATTTTTATAACCACCGGATATTCGGATGGCCTTACACGTGTTGGAGATGTTTGTCTTGCAAATGGGAAAGAGTTGGATGCGTTAAAATTATACTGGCTGGCACATAATAAACGAAAATCAGAGCCCCTATTGGAAAAACTGGCGCAGCTGATTGAGATAATGATTGAGGAAGAGGTTTAAAAATTATGGAAGAAATGTATACAGATTTGTCATCATCATTTCATACTATGAATATGACAGAAAATACGGAAGTCGATCCCAAAATGGAGGAAATTTCGGAACTGTCAAAACAGGGGTATCAGTTATTAAAAGAAAACAGAATATCAGAAGCGGAAGAGGCGTTTAATAAAATACTTTCTATTGAAGATAATAACAACTATGCATTGGTTGGACTGGGAGATTCCATGCGGAAACAGAATCATTTCCGCGAGGCTGTAGAGTATTACAGCAGGTGTCTTTCATTTCATCCCGGTAACAATTACGCACTGTTCGGTCTGGCGGATTGTTACAAGGCCCTGAACCAGTATCACAAGGCTATTGAGATCTGGGAGCAGTATCTGCTGCACGATGATAAAAACATCACCGTTCTGACCCGTGTCGCGGATGCGTACCGCAAGATCCGGGATTTCAGGAAATCCAAAACCCTGTATCTGCGGGTGCTCGATATGGAGGAAAACAACGCCTACGCACTGATCGGGCTCGGACACCTTCATTATGATTTTAAGGAGTACCGGGACGCCCTGTATTACTGGAGCAGGATGCTCGAAATCAACCCGGATTCGGTTGATATCAGGGTGCTGACCTCCATAGGGAACTGCCACCGGAAACTCAAGACCTTTGATCAGGGTGTCCCCTACTTTGAACGCGCTCTGGAGATGGATCCGGATAACTTTTACGCCCTCTTCGGACTCGCGGACTGTTACCGGGGGATGAACCAGCAGTACCATTCCGTGGATTACTGGAACAAGATACTCCAGAAAGACCCCCGGAACAAGGTTATTCTCACCCGCGCCGGTGACGCTTACCGCAATATGGGTGATTACCCTCTGGCGGCGGAGTATTACGAACGGGCGCTCAATATTGAATTTGATGTATACGCCGTACTCGGACTTGCCCTTATAAGCAAGGGGCAGGGAAAAATGGAGGAGGCCGCAGCGAGCCTTTCAAGGCTGATTCAGGCGGACCCGAAGAATTACCGGCTCTATCTTGAACTTGCCGACTGTTATATCAAAATGAACCTGAAAGCACGGGCGGTGGAAACACTCCAGAGTTTTCAGCGTTTCGGCATACGCAGCCAGCCTGTTTCGGAATACCTCGATAAAATACTGCTGTGATCCATGGTTCCCCGCCGCCGGATGAAACCGGCGGGAATCCCCTGAAAACCCCTCTCTGCGGCATGATGCCGCAGGAGATTGCTATGCTGCTGTCCCCGGAAAAACCATTCCGGGGACAGCAGATTTTTAAATGGATCTCCGCAGGGGTGTTTTCCTTTGACTCAATGACCAATCTCCCTGCGGAACTCCGGCAGCGGCTTGCGGCGGAAACCGTGGTGTGTTCCGCTTCCGTTTCAGAAACTCTCAGGGATCCCGACGGTACGATAAAGCTCAAGGTGAGACTCCATGACGGTCATGTTGTGGAGACCGTTCTGCTTGTTGACGCTGAAGGCCGTAAAACCGCCTGCGTGTCTTCCCAGGCGGGCTGTCCTGTGGGCTGCGCTTTCTGCATGACCGGAAAGTTAGGGTTCGCCCGCAATCTCACCGCGGAGGAGATAGTCGGGCAGTTTCTGTTTCTTGAGGCTGCCGCTGCCGCAGAAAAATCCGCTGCGGAATTGCCCACCGCAGGAAAACTCGACAACATCGTTTTTATGGGGATGGGAGAGCCGCTGCTCAACCTCGAAGCGGTGCGCCGGACCATACAGGTGCTGACAGCGCCGGAGGGCCGGAACCTTTCCCGGAGGCGCATAACCGTTTCCACTGCGGGTATCGTAAAAGGTATATATGATCTTGCGGACAACGGGCCTGAAATACGGCTGGCAGTGTCCCTCACGTCGGCCTGTCCTGATGTGCGTACCGCTCTGATGCCGGTAACTGCGGCGAACCCCCTGCCGGCCTTGAGGGAAGCGATAAGATATTTTACGGAGAAAACCGGCAGGCGATGTACGCTGGAGGCAGCGCTGCTTTCGGGGGTGACAACAACGGCGGAATGCGCCGATGCCCTGATAGCTTTTGCCAGGGGACTCGATACACATGTAAACCTGATCCCCTGGAACCCGGTCGCGGGGCTGCCCTTCAGCGAACCTTCCGGAGCGGAAACAGGGGCTTTTATGAAAAAGCTTGAAAGGGCCGGTCTCAATGTTACTATGAGGACACGGCGGGGCAGAAAGATAGGCGGCGCCTGTGGGCAATTAGGGCAGGTTAACGGAAAGACTGGTTCTGCCCGCAGACAGTAACGGCAATGGGCGGCAAGTGTGGGCAGCTGGGGCAGGTTGTTGGAAAAGCTGGTTCTGCCCGCGGACAGTCATAATACCTTTACCCTGACATTGTTTTCAGAACAGCAGAGACAGGATGCTCTGAAGGATACCGATCAGACCTCCGAGGATGCCCCCGAAAATATTTATCCATTTGAACTGGCTTTTCATGATCCCGAAGACCAGCCCTTCGACCTCTTCCATCTCAAGGGAATCGATCTTGTCGGTAACGATTTTCCGTATATCAAGCTTTTTAAGAACCGCCGGAACAGCTCCGGCAGCCAGGGAAAGCACTCTTTCCGAAATGAGGCTCCCCAGATATTCCGCCCTTGCGGTGAGTTTCGACCGGAACTCGATGGTTCCCGAATTTTCAAATATCTGGACCAAGGTCTCGGGGGTGAGCATGTCGGAAACGGTGGAAACGAGCTGATCCCGGATATCGTCACTTTTCAGCAGTTCCAGAAGTCGTCCGGTGAATGAATCGATTATCCCGGGCATACTCTCCTGGAGCTGAACATTGTAGTTTCACATGGTAAGCATCAGCCGCTGGAAAGTGGAAAGATTTTCAAGCACATCCTGAAGAAGGATATTTCCGTATTTGATAAGCGCCGCCCGGATATCGCTGCGCCGGAGGAATTCCCCGATTTTCACGGTAAAAACGGGATATATCCGCTGCAAAATCTGTACGGGCAGACCGGAATCATGGAGTTCCGTGAGCATATTATTCAGTACGGTGCGGCTACTGCTTTCCGTATCATTTGACAGGGAGATGATGAAGCCCGCTATGGAACGGGTAAGCCCTTCGGACACCTCCGCAGAGGTGATGCGTTTGATAAACACATCCTCGGACAGCAGATCCCGTGCGACCATATTGCTGATACTTTCGGA
>JAISVD010000094.1 GCA_031271875.1 Spirochaetaceae bacterium
TAGACGTAGAAACAGCGCGTCCTGTGTTCAGGAACATCACTGCGGGGCTGTCCGGCCCGGCAATAAAACCCATAGCCCTCCGCATGGTCTGGGATGTGGCCAGGGCGATGCGGGACTACCCGGAAGCGGAGCGGATACCCATAATCGGTCTCGGGGGAATCGCCCGCTGGCAGGACGCCATTGAGTTCATATATGCCGGCGCTTCGGCTGTACAGGTGGGAACCGCAGAATTCGCGAACCCCCTTGCAATGGTTCAGATTATCGACGGCCTCGAAACATTCATGCGCCGCAAAGGCTACGGTTCGGTCACGGAGCTGCGCGGCAGAACGCTGGAGAGCGTTTACAGATAAGCCTTCTGAGGGTAACGGTTTCTTTGGTTAAGGGATGCAAAAAAACTTAAACCTGTTGCAAGTGAACCGCAGTATATTTTGACCGTTGTTGTTTTTTTAATATTTCATGAGCCCGTGAATTAATGTACTGAAGCCGCTCTTGCGCAGTCTTCTCTTTGGTGGTCAGGCAAATTGTATCCCGGATTGCGTCAATCTCATTTTCAATTTCATTGGAGTTTGTCATGCTAAATAACCTCCTTAGGCTGGGTAATAATAACCGGACGGTAACCTTCAAGCTGATTGATAGCCAGAACCATTGTTTTTGTTTTTAACTTATTGATGTGCTTAAAATTATACGAAAAAAACCATACTTATACCTGATTATTGTTATAATATGAGAAAAGGTAAATTTTAACCAGTATAATACTCTGTCATAGAGTAAAACATTCGAAAAATTATAGTATATTATGAAAAAGTATGTTATCATAGATTTTGTTAATATTTTATATAGAAATATTTTTTTGAGAGGTAATATTATGACAAATTCAAAAAAATACTCAGTGAGCATAAGTTCAGTTTATGAAAAGGAAGTAGGATTTAGGGATTATCGTTTCACAGCAAAATCAATAATCGAAAAGATGGGAATGGAAGCAGTAAGAAATCCAGAAGACGTAAGAAATCAACAGAATTTTGAAAATGAACTACGTGATAATTGCGAATTTTTTGTGTTAATTATGGGAAAAGCACCTTCAAAAATGGTGGAGAAAGAGTTACAATTAGCACTTTCCAAAGGAATATCTATACTTGTTTTTGTTAAGATAGAATATGGTAACAAAGGTGTAGCCATATTCCCGGAAAACGTAAAAGAGCGCTTGTATAGAATATCTCCTGATCTTTTCTCAATGAACATTATACCATTTTGGAGTTGTGAGGATTTAGCAAAAAAACTGGAAGAAGAATTACAAGACTCACTTTTCCGAAAGGTAAAATTGTCGCCATTGATTGGGCTTGATCCACCAGTAGCATATTCTGAGGGTATTAAGTTAATCAGAGAGGCCAAATATAGAATAGTACTTACTCAAAAAACTTCAATACTTGTTTTAGGTCCTCGCAAGGGTAACACTGATGAAGAAAACTTTTATCAAGAATTACTCAATTGGATAAAACAGGATAGAGAACAATCGGCATATTTTATTCACTACTTTTCTTTAACTGAAACAAAAAAAGCTATGGATAATCCAGAGTATGATTTATTAACTGCGAAAAAGAATTTCCAAGAATTATTGTTATTAAATAACACGACTATTAGACATTCTAATTTACTAGAATCTGCCACTCATATTATTGGAGATACTGGTATAGGTTTGAATTTTAGTATTGGTACTAATAGATATTACCTGTTTTTACCTTGTTTCTTAACAAAAGACAGCGAATTAAATAAGATTGTTTCAAATATCCGTCATTTAGGAACTATAGTTAATATAAACGATTTGAAAAGTTTGTATACCCAATAATTATAGAAAATTGGCAGGTATATGAAAAAGATTGCATTTAAAGAATGCCCCTAATCGAGTGAAAAGTACAAGTCAAAGGTATGAGGAAAAAAGAAGAAAGGACGCCGATGGAGATGGAATGTATGAACAGAAACTTCTGAGCGTAGCTCAGCGAGATTCACCGTGCTTGGTACACCGGGAATCGGCAGCGAAACTTGTTTCGCACCTTTCTTCTTTCAAAATGACAATTGCACATTTTTTGAAACACTGTTATTCTGTACCTATATGATACACTTTGCCGCACTTTGTGCTGTCGGCGCCGAAAAGGTCCTCGCAAATGAGCTGAAACAGCTGGGATATGCCGTATCGGGAAACGCGCCCGGACGTGTTATGTATACCGGAGACGAAGATGCGCTCTACCGCTCCAATCTCTGGCTGCGGACAGCGGACAGGGTGTACCTTTCCATGGCTGTTTTCCCTGCCCCGGATTTTGACGCACTTTTTGAGGGGGTCAGGACGCTCCCGTGGGAGGATTATTTCCCCAAAAACATACGGGTAGTTGTGGACAAGGTACGGAGTTTCCGCAGCAGCCTCTCCTCGGAGCACAGCATCCAGTCAATCGTACACAAAGCGGTCTACTCAAGGCTCGGCAGCGCCTGGCGCATCTCATCCCTTCCTGAAACCGGCGAAACCGCCGCGATACGGGTCTATCTCGAAAAGGACACCGCCCATATCCTCCTCGACCTGTCGGGGATGCCCCTGCACCGGCGGGGGTACCGCACCACCGGCGGCGAGGCTCCGATCAGAGAAACCCTCGCGGCTATCCTTCTCCAGCTCATGTTCTGGAAACGGAAAACTCCCCTCCACGACCCCTTCTGCGGTTCCGGCACTATCCCGGTGGAAGCGGCCCTCTACGCCTATAACATCGCCCCCGGCCTCGGACGGGGATTCGGCATTGAACATCTCGCCATCTACGACAGACGGAAAGACGAAGAGGCCCGAGCAAAGGCCGCCGCAGAGATCCGCCCGGACTGCCTTGCCCGGATAACCGGCAGCGATATCGACGAAGAGGCGATTGTGCGCTCAAAGGCAAATACTGAACGGGCCCTGGTAACGGCGGGGCGCGTCCTCCAGTCCATCGGGAGCGATGCGAAGCTCCCGCGTCCCGATTTTATCCGCGCCGATTTCGCGGAACTCCATGCCCCCTATGAGGCGGGGATGCTTATCTCAAATCCGCCCTACGGAGAGCGCCTCGGCAGCGAGGCGGAAGCAGCGGAACTCTACCGGAGTATGAGCGCTCTCATTTCGGCGTTTCCCGGCTGGGAGATGGGCTTCATAACAAGCAACAAGGAATTCGAAACAGCCTTCGGTCAGAGAGCGGAGAAAAAGAAGGAACTGAAAAGCGGGAATCTTGATACCTGCTTCTATCAGTACAGGAAACGCAAAGGAGATTCAGATGGCCATCATAGTTGAACACGAAAAAAGAAAGCGTGAAATTCTTGACAAGGCCCTGGATGTTTTTGTCGAAGAGGGCTATGAGGACGCCACATTCCAGAAAATATCTGACCGGTGCGGAATAACCCGGACAACTCTCTACCTGTACTTCAAAAACAAACGGGAGATATTCCTCTGGAGTATCAAACAGCTCACCGAAGGACTTGAGCAGGCGCTCCATGGCATCATCGCCGACACCGGCGTACAGGTAGATGAACGGCTGCGCCGGATGCTCAATAAGATTCTCGACAGCTGCGTTGAAAACCAGAAACTCTTTACCGTCATACTCACCTACCTTCTCCAGATACAGAAGACCGGCAAGGATCCCGACTCCCGTGTGCGCCGAAGAATTGTACGGCTCCGCCACCTGCTTTCGACCATCTACATTCAGGGAATGCAGGAGGGCATCTTCCGTAAACTGCCCGTAAAGGATGTCAACGAAATACTCTACGGCCTTATCGAGTCGGTCATCTTCAGGCTCGCCATACTGAGCCGCTCAAAGGTCGATGACATCCGCAGTGCTATCATGCTCACCGTTGACGCGCTTCTGGTACACCAGGCCTGATAAAAAATTATCCAATAGGGTCCAAGCAGCTCTCTTCCGATTTATGCTCAATACATAATCAATGTTTCCTGGTTATATCAATCCTTCCTCTAAATATAAATGCCGTTTGAATTCAACTTGAAAAGTATCCTGATTCTGTTCTATAGTAAACTATGGAAACAATGAAACGCACCGTCACCTGCGGTGATCTCCGCGAGGGTGATACCGGTAAAACTGTGATACTGAACGGCTGGGTTCACCGCAAACGCGACCATGGGGGCATCTCCTTCATAAATCTCCGGGACCGTTACGGACTGACACAGGTCGTGGTTGACTCGGATTCCCCTGCGGAACTTTCGGCCCTGGGGACAGAGCTGCGGAGCGAATTCTGTATCGCCGTGGAAGGGGTTGTACGGGCGCGGCCCGACTCGATGGTAAATCAGAATATGCCCACCGGCGGAATCGAAGTGGTTGCGAAGCAGATCACCATCCTTTCACAAAGCGAAGTACTTCCCTTTGTTATCGATGAACAGAGCCCTGCGGGAGAGGAGCTGCGTCTCCGGTATCGCTATCTTGACCTGCGTTCAGGGGCAATGCAGCGGCACATCGCCCTCCGCCATCAGACCGCGATTACCGTGCGGCGGTATCTTTCAGAGCGGGGTTTTTTTGAAATCGAAACACCTACATTCATACGCTCCACCCCGG
>JAISVD010000064.1 GCA_031271875.1 Spirochaetaceae bacterium
GAGGGGTTCGAATCCCCTTAGCTCCAATAAGTGTATCTTTAGTCTTGTTCGGTAAGTGAAACAAGGTAAGATATCTGACTTTCCGTTGTGTGATGTTGTCCGTCATATCTGTTCCTGCAGCATTAATCAGAATATCGTCATTCCGCAAGTTACATTTCTTGCGGAACTGTGTGTGTACTCAACCCGGGAGGTTCCGGAAAAAACCTGTATTGTCGTAACCTGTCAGTATACTATTGCCAGAATTCCGCCATGGTGATAAAGTATCTCCATTATGGATACAATAGGCAAGAAGAGAATTCTAACAGGGGACAGGCCTACAGGCCGTCTCCACCTTGGGCACTATGTTGGTTCGATCTCCAACAGGGTCCGGCTGCAGGATGTATATGAGTGTTTTTTCATTATCGCGGACCTGCACACCCTTACCACCAAACCTGAAAAGGAACATATAGAGGAGCTGGCTGATAATATCCGGCAGATGGTACTGGATTATCTCGCCTGCGGCATCGACCCGGAAAAATCGGTGATCTATCTTCAGTCCGCCGTGCCGGAGGTGACGGAACTGAATCTGTTCTTTTGCGATCTGGTCACCGTACCGCGGTTGCAGCGGATCCCTTCAATCAAGGAGATGGCAAAAAACGCCAACCTTTCGGAGCTCCCCTTCGGACTTCTGGGGTATCCGGTACTTCAAGCCGCGGATATCCTCCTTCCCCGGGCGCACCTGGTACCGGTAGGCAAGGACAATGAGAGCCATGTGGAGCTGACCCGGGAGATCGCGAAGCGCTTCAATTTCATGTACGGCGAAACTTTCCCGCTTCCCGACGTGATGGTCAGCGACTTCGGGTCGCTGGTTGGCACCGACGGACAGGCAAAGATGTCCAAAAGCCTGGGGAACGCCATATTTCTTTCCGACGACACGAAAACGGTACAGAAAAAGGTAAACGGTATGTTCACCGATCCCAACCGTACCAGCGCGGATGTTCCCGGACGGGTTGAGGGAAATCCCGTATTCATTTATCATGACGCCTTCAACCCGGATAAAGCGGAAGTGGAGGACCTCAAGGAGCGGTACCGCACCGGAAAGGTAGGAGACGTCGAGGTAAAACAGAAACTTGCCAAGTCGCTGAACGATTTTCTCGATCCCATCAGGGAGAGACGGGCCGTTTACGAAGACCGGAGCGGCTTCGTGGATGAGGTGATCTATGACGGTACTATCAGGATGCGGGAGGAAGCGAGGGCAACCCTGAACGCGGCAAAAAAAGCGATGGGCCTCTCTTCGGTGTGGAACCGGATAAGCAGAAAGGCGGAGGATGCCCGCAAAAAGCGGGAGAAAAACAGTTAAGGAAACACTGATTTATGCTTGAGTTAAAGGATATTTCCTTTACCATACGGAACGGGGAAACGGAAAAACGTATTCTCAATTCGATCAATCTCGTGATTGAGGATGACACCTTTACTGTCATAACCGGCCCCAACGGCAGCGGAAAGTCAACCCTGGCAAAGATAATCGCCGGTATCGAGAAACCTTCTTCCGGTTCAATCCTGCTGGACGGCGCCGACATCACCGGAATGGATATTACCCAGCGGGCCCGCCGCGGGATTGGTTTTGCCTTCCAGCAGCCGATCCGCTTTAAAGGGATCACCATCAAGGAACTTATTGAGCTTGCGGCGGGGAAACAGTTAAGCGCCGAAGAAGCCTGCGGATATCTTTCCGAAGTGGGGCTCTGCGCCGCAGAATATGTCAACCGCGAAATGGACGCGAAGCTTTCCGGCGGTGAACTCAAGCGCATCGAGATCGCCATGCTCCTCGCCAGGAATGTATCGGTTTCGATCTTTGACGAACCCGAAGCGGGGATCGATCTCTGGAGCTTCCAGAACCTTATCGATGTGTTCCGCAAGCTGCGGAACGCCGGGAAACGTTCGGTGGTGATTATCTCCCATCAGGAGCGGATACTGGATATCGCGGACACCATTGTGCTGCTCTCCGGGGGAGAGATAACCGCCAGAGGGAACAGGGCCGATATTCTGCCCGGTCTTATGGATGGATTCGATACATGCAGGTTCTGCAAATAAAAGAGGGATGGGGATGAATACTCCTGATGAAATACAGAAAAATATACTGGAAAAAATCGCCGGTCTCAAGGACACTCCTTCCGGCGCGTACAATATCCGGGTAAACGGACGGAGCATCGGTTCCGCGAGTACACCGGACATCTCTATAATACCCAAGGAGAACAGCTCCGGTATGGATATCCATATCAAAGCGGGCACTAAACACGAACATCTGCACATCCCTGTGGTCATCAGCGAAAGCGGAATCGAGGAAACCGTATATAACGATTTTCACATCGGCGAAGGTGCGGACGTGAAGATCATCGCCGGATGCGGTATCCATAACAACAGCGGCGGCAGGTCCCGGCACGACGGGATACATACCTTCTACATCGGGGAAAACGCCCGAGTCACATATATGGAAAAGCACTATGGAGAGGGCGGAGGTGAACGGATACTCAACCCTGTTACACGGGTGTTCCTTGAAGAGGGAGCATATCTGGAGATGGATACCGTCCAGATCGAGGGGGTTGATTCGACCAAGCGGGTCACCGAAGCTGTGATAGGGGACAGAGCTGCACTGGTGGTAAAAGAAAAACTGATGACCTCCGGCAGCCAGACCGCTGAAACCGAATTCGCCGTGGAACTCAATGGAACCGGGGCGAGCGCGTCTATCGGCTCCCGCTCCGTTGCAAAGGGCGCTTCCCGGCAGGCATTCCTGTCAAAGATAGATGGAAACGCCCGGTGTACGGGACACTCCGAATGTGACGCCATAATTATGGACACCGCCGTGGTTCGGGCCGTTCCCGAGATAACGGCAAACCATGTGGACGCGGCACTCATTCACGAAGCGGCCATCGGAAAGATCGCCGGGGATCAGATCGTAAAACTTATGACCCTCGGCCTCACCGAGGAGGAAGCGGTGGAGCACATCATCGGCGGTTTCCTCAAGTAGCATGTTTCGGATACCCCGGTCATGAAGAACCATGTCCGGGGTCCAAGTGTATATATCTTAAAGTTTTATAGCATTGACAGAATAATCCTAAAGGAAAACAGCATCGTCTCTTCATATGTACCTATACTAACAGTAAGCAGGTTAAAAATATCAGTAGGGAGGGAAGAGGATGAAAGTATCTTTTATTGGTTCAAAAGTAAAAATGTTTTTTCTGTCTTTAATGGTTATACTGCTGGGGGCGGGCTGCTCTCAGGCCACACTCGACACCGATCTTTCGGGCAGTATAGCCGGTGGTAACAGGGCGGTCATGGCTGCCCCTTCCATTACAATCAGAGAAGCTGCGGGCTGGCTTGAATCCGCATATGTAACATGGACCGCCGTTTCCGATGCAGAGAGTTACAATGTCTATTACAAGAAATCCAGCGCTTCATCGTTCACGAAAATCGACACTCAGCTGGTGCGCAGTTACGGAAACTATTTCCGGGCGGATGTGCTCGGTCTTTCCGCCGGCTCGTACACGCTGAAGGTTGCCTCGGTTTCTTCCGGCGGGGCAGAAACCTCATCGTCCGAGGCCGGTGTGACCGTCGTGTCTTATGACCGGTCGGGTTATGCGTTTACAAACGGCAGGATCCCCGGCGCTTATAAGGCGGACGGAACACCCAAGGATAACGCTGTTATTCTGTATGTAACGGAAAACACCAAAAACACCGTTTCTCTGGAGGTAACCGGAGCGACCAAGAACCCCTGTGTCGGACTTCAGACCATCCTCGATGGATTCAAGAAAGGGAACGACACCCGGCCCCTGATCATCCGTCTCATCGGACAGATTACCGATCTGTCATACATGCTCGATGGGGACGTGGTCATTGAAAACAAAAACAATGACAGCAGTTATATCACCATTGAGGGTGTAGGTAACGATGCGGTCGCCGATGGCTGGGGAATCCGTGTCAAGAATGCATCCAATGTAGAAATCCGGAATATCGGATTCATGAACTGTAACAGCGGTGAGGGAGACAATG
>JAISVD010000120.1 GCA_031271875.1 Spirochaetaceae bacterium
CCTTGTGGATATGTACGCTTCAACCCCTATGCAGAATGACTGGAGAAGCATCGCGTTGGTCTGGTTTTTCGTGAGTGAGGCAAAAAGGTTTGGATCCATAACCACCATCCTGCACACACTGTTCTGGGTTTTCAGCAGTTTTATCTGGTTATTCCGGGGATCTATTATGGGCGCCCGGTCAGCAAGCATGAAGGGATCCCTCATGGTGGAGGGGAGCTCGATATAGGGCAGGGGAGTGGACAGGAGCATGGCCCCGTCAA
Source organism: Spirochaetaceae bacterium (assembly GCA_031271875.1). Taxonomy (GTDB): domain Bacteria; phylum Spirochaetota; class Spirochaetia; order Treponematales; family Treponemataceae; genus JAISVD01. The sequence goes on from JAISVD010000120.1 coordinate 261, forward strand.
TATAATTCAGTATATCGGTCTTTTCGTGGTACAGCGCCGCCAGGGCACGTCCTATGTTGGCGGTTTTTATCCCCCCCGTACTGATAACCCCCTCGACCCGGGCGCTGCGGGCAAGGGTCAGCGCCTGCTCAAGGGTTTCAGCGGTCGCCGCCGAAGGTATCTCGTCAAAAATAAAACAGTCGATATTCCGGGACTCAAGCCCCTTTCTGATTTTTTCAGCGACACCGGAATCCTTGAGCACCGGATCGCAGACCAGCATATATCTTGAACCCCACGTACTGACCAGCTGGCCCAGTCTTGCCAGTGTATGGGAACCGAGGACTATATGGGGAGAAACCCTGAATATAAAATCGTTCATTTTCCGTACCTGAATTACCCTGCAGTGCGAATAAAAAAGGCGGAACCCGATGTTCCGCCCTTTTTACTGTAAAAAATCATACCCGGAGGAATCTGTGATTCCTCATATCCCAAAGGCATCCATCAATTTATCCGCAACCGTCTCTATGACGGCGTTATTGATGTAGCCAGGGTTCATCAGCTTCTCACGGACTTCGGCAATACGATCCATGCGTACATCGGGGGTTGCCGCGGCAACTTCTTTTGCGTAATATGCCTCGGCAAGTTCCTTTGCCTCATCTGATACACTGATAGAATCGGCATGAAAACTTGTTTCAACCCTGCTCTGGGTTTTGTGGGTGCTCTGCACATTTTTCAGGGGGTCAAGCCCGCCAAGGCGTTCAATCATCATATCTGATCCTACCTTTCATCATATATATCGGCATTCTTTTCAGTTTGTTGAGCATTTTTATTCCCGGCAATAAATACTGAAAACTCCCCTCTCACCTGTCCTCGTTCCGAAAACATATCTCCCAGCTCCGACGCGGTTCCTTCAAGAATCTCTTCATACATCTTGGTCAGTTCCCGCCCGACAACTATATGCCGCTCATGTTCTATATCGGCAATATCCTGTAAAAGCTTTACAACCCTGAAGGGAGATTCATACAAAACAACTCCCCAGCCGGTTGCAAGCAGTTCCTTCAGCCTTGCCCGGCGACGGCCCGGTTTGGGTGAAAGGAACCCCTCAAAAACCACTGTCTTTCCGCCGCTTCCCGCGACGCTCAGGAGCGCCGCAAAGGCGGAAACTCCAGGTATAGGTACAACCCCGTGTCCCGCTTCCCGCGCCCTGTCCACAAGGACGGCGCCGGGGTCGCTCAAGGCCGGCGTACCAGCGTCGCTGGCGTAAGCCACATTCCGCCCCGAATCCAGTATTCCGATTACCTTTTCCGCTGCTGTCTGTTCATTGCGGGCGCGGCAGGAAACCAGAGGCTTGCTGATCCCAAGGTGGTTCAGAAGCTGAAGGGTTCGGCGGGTATCCTCACAGGCGATAACATCCACGTTCCTGAAGGTTTCAACCGCACGGCAGGTAATATCCCCCAAGTTTCCTATAGGTGTGGCCACAATATACAGCACAGCCATACTATTATAATACTACGAATCCGGTATTGGTGCAACAGGGAAATTTGCAGGGTAAAGGTATTATACCTAAAAAAAGGCAGCCATTCCCTTTCTTCTTTCTGATGCCTTTATCTTCTGTTTTATTATGCGGTTGCCCTTGCGACAATAGCCAAAATAATCCATGATACAGCCATGAATGTATCCCTCCTTTTGCTGTTTACTCTTCTTTTTATCTCATTATTATTGCTCTTTTTTTTCTTTTCTCATCCTTCACGGAAACAATCCTCGAAAAAAAGTGCTCCATCTCCTGCTGTCGGAGGAAAACGGGGGGATCCGGGGCGGTGTCCCCTGTGTAACTCAGCGCTTCTTGAGGGGGAGCAGATAAAATCGACTGTTTTTTCCGGCGGAAACGAACGGGACAGGGTGTGCCACATAACAGGCTGTCCCCACTGCTTCCCCTATACGGAAAAGGGCGCGGAACGGCTCTGTCCGGTCTGCGGACGGAGGGTCCCTCCTGAGGGATACTTACGGGCGCGCATGTTTCTGCGCCCTGATGGTTCCAAGCATGTCCACATAACAGGCTGCTCCGAATGCCATCGGGCCGGAAAAACCACAGAGTGAAAAAAGGGTAAAGTCCTCTCTTTCGTGACCGATAGTAATGATATCTGACAAGAATAAGCTGGCTTATGGCGCTGACAGGCTGCCGTGCTGTACCAGAATGGGAGGAGATCGTATGGTTATCAATCACAATTTAAGTGCTATGTTCGCGCAGCGGACTCTCAACAACACCAATGCCGCGACAGGTTCAAACATGGAGAAACTGTCTTCCGGAATGAAGATCAACAGGGCCGGAGACGATGCATCAGGGCTTGCTGTTTCTGAAAAAATGCGGAGCCAGATCAGGGGTTTGAATCAGGCCGCGACAAATACACAGAATGCCATATCATTTATTCAGACCACGGAGGGGTATCTCAACGAAACAACCGAGATACTTCAGAGGCTCCGGGAACTGGCTGTTCAATCTTCCAACGGAATCTATACCGATGAGGACAGAATGCAGATTCAGGTTGAAGTTTCCCAGCTTGTTTCCGAAGTTGACCGCATCGCCAGTCACGCCCAGTTTAACGGCATGAATATGCTTACCGGACGCTTTGCTCAGGAGAGCGGAACAAATGATGTTACCGCTTCAATGTGGTTCCATATCGGCGCTAACATGGATCAGCGGGTTCAGGTTTTCATCGGCACTATGACCGCCGCTTCTCTGGGGATCATGCAGCTCGGGAACGAGGAGAAGCTGAACCTGGAAACTCCTGCGGACGCCAACAGGGCGCTTGGTACGCTGGATGAGGCCCTCAAGAAGGTGAACAAGCAGCGGGCCGACCTCGGAGGCTACCAGAACAGGCTGCAACATGCCTTTAACGGCATAAACGCCGGAGCCGAAAACCTGCAGGCCGCTGAATCACGGATCCGCGATACCGATATGGCAAAGGAGATGGTTGAATTCACCAAAAACCAGGTCCTTACCCAGGCAGGTACTGCGATGCTGGCACAGGCAAACCAGTCTACCCAGAGTATCCTGAGCCTGCTCCAGTAAACGGCGTTCAGTCTGGCAGGAAAATTGATTCACATAATTAAAGCCGGTTTTCTCTATATTATGATTATGGAAAAAATCCGGCTTTAATTATTATATTATTGCATCCATTTAAAAGGAAACATATAATCAATTTTGATGCTCAATCAGATAACCGGGGTTAAACTCCGTATTTTGAAAATGGAATATCCCCACTTAAGCTTCTCTTCCGACCCGGAAATTGAACGCTACTTTGAACTGCGCAAAGCGGGAAAGGTAACTGAAGCTTTTGCAGTGTATAATACATACCTGCGTCCCCGGTATCCTGACGAGCAGCAGCGGATCCTTCTCCTGAAAGCCTACCGTTCCCGGGATCCCCGGTATAAACAACTGCTTATCTCCGGTGTTCTTGCCCAGGCCAACCGTACCGTGGAACAGATAAAACACACTATTATGGTACTCACCGATACCGTGGAGAAGCTGGATATGAACGATGCTTACTCCATCATTCGTACCTTTGACCGGATATCCGCCAGCCTTTCCGAGGACAAGTATCAGGCGATTGTGATAGCAGAACGGTTGGCTGCCTACGCGAAGATGCTTGAATTCCGAACCGATGGGATGGAAAATGTTGTGAAGCTTCTGCGTATGTATATAACGAATACCCTTGATACGGTTAATACCTTCAAAAAGGAGAGGGCAGAGGAGCGCCTTAAAAAAAACGCTCAAACCAGACAGAAAAACACCATCTCCGATTTTTCATCCATACAGATTTCGGCTCAGGATGTGGCGGCGATCCGTATTGCCCCCTCCATTTCACGTACCGAAGACAAGGTGATCGCGTACTGTATCAAGTACTGGAACAGGACCTCCGATGAGGCTTTTGAAAAGGTGGTATATCTGTACAGCAGGAAATATACTACCAGCCATTTTTCAATATATCAGGCGATAAAAAACGGAAAACAGGCCGGTCACCGGGATGAGGAGATACTCAATTCCGTTCTCTCCATAGTTTCTTCGGGTTACTATTACAACATCAGGGGAGATCTGTACCTTCAGGTTATATGGAAACGGCTGAAGGAGCGGTTTATTACTCCGCCGTCGGGACAGAAGCCCGGACAGCCCGCGCCTTCAGTGCGGAAGGTTTCGGCGGACGCAGGGAAAGTCCCTGTATGGGACGGAGAGAAACAACCGGTCCGGCCCGGAACCGCAAAAACACCGGGAAAAGCTGCGATCCCGTCAGACAAAAAAGAGCTGCCCGCCGCGCAGGCGCCTTTACAGACCGTTTCTCCGGAAAAGACGCAGGCTCCCGGAAAGAGGAATTCCGTAAAGCTTTCTCCCGCGAAAACAGCCCCCTCCTTTGTGGAAAAGACAGTGTCAGAGGAGGCGTCTCCGGGACGTCCGATATACCATCCGGTACAGCCCTCCGGTGACCGGAAGATACCCGCCTCGGCGGGCAAGAGCGCCGTAAGAACAATTTCGGTCAGTGATTATATCAAGCGGCTCAGCGGACTCTCCTATGACCTCTATAAAGACCTCTTTTTCGCCCAGATACGTCCGGCGATACGCACTGTTCTTGATAAATCCAGAGCAAAAAAATCGCTGTTTGACAGCAGCCACGATGAAGCGGAAGAGGCGGTGTTTTCTTTTTTCAGGGACAACTACACAAATCCCTATATGAACTGGGATGGAAGTCCCGAAAGATCAAAACTCCACGGACTCGGCTATGAGGTGCCTTCGATCTTCCCGATTATCGATATCTGGTATAAAAAGAAGCAGATTTAAAAAACTGAAACAGCGATGAGGGTTATGGTGAACCCGTCAGAATGGCATAGAGCCTGTCCAGATCATCCCGGGAATAATATTCAATCTGGAGCATCCCCCGTTCAAGGGAACCCTTGATGACCGCTTTGGTTCCGAGCAGATCGATAAGGT
>JAISVD010000136.1 GCA_031271875.1 Spirochaetaceae bacterium
TTTCTTCCTGAGCGGAAAAATTGACTTTGGGATCTACTGACTTGTACACAACACTTCCTCCTGAATAATTCAAGGCCGCCGCACTAAGGGCCCGTATACGCTAAGGTTTCCTGAAAACAGGTGCAGACAATTTTATTCTATATATTATTTCATAAACAACAAAAAAATACTACCGGTTACGGTTCAACCCTTGAGGGTTTCTGTATTGAAGAGCCGAACGGGGACAGAGCTTGAACAACAGGATAGGGAAACGTGCTTTTTCATGGAATGGACCGGATCAGCTGCCGGGAAGGAATGAAGAAAACAAAAAGCTGTTACAGGAGATGTATCACATCCGGACCAGTTCGTGGAAGGTATCAGTTAGAGAAAAAGCAGTCACGGGGCAGGGATATCACGCTTTCAGAAAACATCTTTCAAATCCTGCGTGAAATTCGTTTCTTCCGGGGGAAAATTCTCGTTGAGGAATTCAAAACATTCCAAAGCCGCGCTTTGAATATGTTCATACCAGATATAATACAATTCACTGTTTACTGTATTTGGATAAGGTGCTCCCTGTACATCGGAAACGAGTTTCCGGAGCATTGCGGCACACTTTTTAAGCTGACTATTCATGATAAAGCGGTTTCTCCTTTTTATAACCCTTATTATTATACGGGTAAATGATAAATTTTACCAGAGGAAAATCGATTTTTTACCGATTCAGCCTGCTTTTCACCGGCGACAGCGGCGGTTTCCGCTGTTTCATATGCCCCTGCGACGCGCTCCGCAGCCGCCCTGAGCTGTTCCGCTGTCGTACCCAACAGGGCTGCAATTTTTTTCTCCCGGAGTTCATCGGTGATGCCATAAAGAGCGCGGACAAAACCGGTAAACCCTTTTGCCATGGGGGAACGGGGCTGTATCTCCCTGCTGTAGCACCCGGTTATGGCGCGCTCGAGGGATTCCCGGTCAAGGGTCATCCCCGCCGACTCATCAAGGCACTCCCGGAAGGAACGCAGGGACAGAGCTGGGTTCGGATCCCGGTAGGTTGACATGATAAAAACCTTTTCAATGGCGTCTGTCCCCGATGAAGCGCCGTAGGCCCCTCCCATGGTCCTGATCCGCTCCCAGAGAAGGGTGTTGTCCAGCCAGTGGGCAAATACCGTTTCATGCGCCGCTTCGTCGGTACCATACGGCGAAGACGGGAGGGCGGCGGCGGCAAAGCCGACCTGCATGGGGGCGGTAAAGACCGATGCGCCCTCCATATCGGTAAGACGGAAAAACGCCTCGGAGGAGTGTTCGGAAAGGGGAACAGGGGCCTGAACTCCTGAGAAAGAACCGTTACCGTCCAGAGCCGCACCAAGGGCACCCCGGAGGGAACCGATAACCGGCGCAGTTCCGGTGATATTGCAGACTATCCCCCCTGAAATAAGCCGCTCCCGTATCTCCGTCATCTTCGAGGAAACGGCGGAGATATCCATTTCGGAGAGCTTTCGGGAGAACGCAAGCTGGGAGAGGCCGTTCCAGAGCTCGTCCGCCGCTTTGGAGCGGGAGAAGAGCCTTGAGGCGCGGGAGGCGGCGTAGTGGTTCCCCGAAGGAACCAGGGAGGCGGCGAAATCGTTGCGGAATTCCAGGATAAGGTCGGAGAGCCGCCGGGTATCGGAAAAATCCGCCGAGGCGAGACAGCTGAATATCACGGGAACGGCGGCGCTGATCTTCTCCTCCAGCATTTTGGAGCGGAGAAAGAGCCAGTCACGGCCGATGAGGGCCCCTTCGGGGCGGCCCGAAGCGCCGGGGACGTTGTCCTTTTCAGGGACAGAGGAGCTTGTAAAGAGGGAGGAGAAGAAACCGCCGGTTACCCTGGCGATCCTCCCGGAGGCTTCGGCCCAGTTCAGCCCGTCAAACCCTACGCTGGTAAGAATAAACGAGAAAAACGGAAGATAAAGATAGTCCTCAGGAGGAAGTATGTCCACGGGGAGGCCGATATCGAGGTAGCCGATACCGTTGGTCTCCTGTTCGTGAAGGAACAGGGGAACGCCCCGCTCCTTAGTCTGTTCGCCGATTATCCTGTCTGGCCGGAGTGAAAGGTCAGAAGGTTTGAGATGGGGGATACGTGCCTGAAGTTCCGCGGAATCAGGGATCTGCTGGATACGCTGAAGTTCCCGCTGTTCCTCAATAAGCTTTTCCCGCCCCTTTTCATCAAGCGCCGCTTTGATGCCCGCGAGTCTCTCATTCAGCCGCTCCTCCACGCCGGCCTCATAACCGGGGTCAGGATATACGGTCAGGAGCAGCTGATGGTTATTCGCGAGGAAAAAACGGCTTATCAGGCCAGAAAGGTATCCGGGTTGTTCCGCGAGCCGTTTTTTTACCTCCCCAAAAGCTTCATCGTTGAGCAGGGTTGTGCGGGGATGATGACCATGGAGCCATCCCTTGAGGGAGCGCCGCATCAGCGTCAACGAGAAGGGCCCGGAAGAGCGGCGGACCTCCCGGTTGGAGAATTCAATCGACATCACCGCGGCTTCAATCTCATCTTCTGGTACGCCCTTCATCTGAATATCTTCAAGGACGCTGAATATGAGTTCCCGCAGTTTCCCCGAATCGTTTTTTTCCATTCCCCTCAACCCCACAGAGAAGACCATCTGCCGTATCTCGGTTTCAAGTCCCGTAGAGGGAGCTAGATCCTCTCCGAGACCGGACTCAACCAGCGCCCGGCTGAGGGGGGAGCCATCGTGACCCAGAAGTATTTCCGATATAAAGGACGCCTCCATGGCCGTCACCATATCGGCGGACTCTCCCAGAAGCCAGCTCAGTATCACGGTGGAACCGGAACCGCCTGAGGGGGCGGGTATCTCCATAACCTGAGGAGCATCGAAGGGTTCCGCCAGGGGAATACGGGGAGGTTTCTTTTCGCCCGGAGCAACGCGGAATTCCGATTCGGGAAAGGGAAAAGAGAGGAACCGCTCTTCGAGAAAGGCGAACTGTTTTTCCGTGGGGATATTGCCGCAGAGGAACAACCGGCAATTCGCCGGATGATACCATTTAGCGTGGAATTGACGGAATTCCTCCAGGGTCAGATCCGGGATCGCTTCGGGGTCTCCGCCGGAGTCAAAGGCGTAAGGGGTGCCGGGAAGTATGGTACGCATAGCTCTGTCCCCGGCGATATTTTCAAGGGTCGAGTAATTGCCCTTCATCTCGTTATAGACAACTCCCTGAATGGAAAGATTTCCCTTATCGTCCAGTTCCAGCCGGTGGGCCTCCTGCTCGAATGTCCATTTACGCAGGAGCGGGAAAAACACCGCGTCCCCGTATACTGCCATGAGGTTGAAATAGTCCGCCTCCACCATGGAGCTCGCAGGGTATACGGTCTTGTCGGGAAAGGTGAAGGCGTTGAGAAAGGTCTTTATGCTCTGCCGGGAAAGCTGTAAGAAGGGATCTTTGGAGGGGAAATTCTGAGACCCGCAGAGTACCGAGTGTTCGATTATATGGGCCGCTCCGGTTGAGTCCGACGGCGGGGTAAGGAACCCGAAGGCGAACAGGTTTTCCTCATCATCGTTGAGGATATGGTATACCTCAAGTCCGGTTTTTTCATGCCGGGCCCAGATACCAACGGCCCCGACAGAATCGGCCTTTCCCGCTCCAAGCTGAGGTATCTCAGCGGCATCGATTATCCTGAATCCCTGTACTATATCGCCTGTTTTCATTTTTTCTCCCATACTTTTTTCCGTTAATCTGATCACAGATACGTCTCTTCATCCCGGCCCGCGATAAACAGGTCTCCCTGCTCCCACGCGCGGCGCAAGGAGGAGAGGAAGTTGTTTGTCGCCTGGTCGGAATCCCTTCGAGAGATAGGCTTTCTGAGGCTCTCCTCCTCAAGCACCATGGCCCCCCGGGTTTTTGAGATATTTGAAAGTATCTTCTTCCTGAATTCCTCACTCTTACCGGCAATGAGTATGGCGATATCACCCTCATTCATCTCCCGCAGCTTGTTCTGAAGGTATTTGTCGTCAGCGCCGGTCACATCCTCGATGGTAAAGAGACGGTGCCGGATATCCTGTCCCAGTTCCGGGTCGGCATCGGAGAGGGTTTCGAGGATGGAACTTTCGCTGCGGAAATCCATGCGCCGCAGTATCTCCGCCAGGGCGCCCCGTCCATCGATAGACTCGGAGGAAGCGGTACTGATGTTTTTCACCTTCTCCCGCATGGATTCGTCTATGCGCCGGATCACATCCGGGCTGATCGGTTCCATTTTCGCGAGCCGCATGATGACCTCGTTTTTTTCATTCAGGGGCATCAGTTTTATGACCGCTGCGGCGGAGGCTGGTTTTATCCGGGAGAGAACCACCGCGCGGATCGCAGCGGATTCCCCCTTGAGGAGCTGGAGCAGCCGGTCTCCGTCCATCTCCGCGAGATAATCAAAGGGTTTGCCCTCTGCAAAGGGGACGGCCTTTCTGAGCATCCGCTCCGCCTGCTCCTCCCCAAAGGCTTTTTCCAGTATGGTGCGGGCGGTATCGACCCCGCCGGACTCCCGGGCCCGGAGGAGGAGGTTTTCAAATTCCGCGAGGATCACCGCAGCCTCGTCCCGGTCAATGCTGCGGATGGAAGCGATCTCGGGGACTATCTTTTCGGTCTGTTCCGGGGTGAGATGGGCGATAACCTTGGCGGCCTCTTCAGTCCCGATAAGAAGCAGGAATTTCGCGACCCGGCGATAGACGGTTTCCTTTCCGCCTGTTTTAAGCAGTCCATCGTCATCCCCGGAATCAGGAACTGACAGATTCACGGAAGGAGTCCTGTCCATTTTTTGGGGGACAGAGCTTTCGGCACCGGTACTCTGACCGGACGGAGACTGGTCAAACCGTGTAAATTCAAAGGGACGGACTGTTCCGGCGGAAGCGGGGGCTTCCTTTTTTTCCCCCCCAGACTCTCCCGGTGCAGCCTTTCTATAAGCATCAAGGCGTTTATCATTCTGCTTCATTATTATATATGATAGCAATGGATACTGCCGAGGTCAATGAGGCAATAGGGGGAATATCCAAATAGCAAACGTATCGCAATACTATTTCATATACATCTTAAGGAATCAACAACCTCGGCACGAATCAAGTATTATGGTAACCGGCCCGTCATTCACAGAGGAGACCTTCATCTCCGCGCCGAACACGCCGCACTCCACAGGCATATCCCGTTCCCGGAACAGATCGATACATTTCTCATACAGCAGCCGCGCCTGCTCCCCCTTTGCAGCCCCCGAATAATCGGGCCGTCGTCCCTTGCGGGCATCCGCGAGGAGGGTAAACTGCGATACCAGAAGGATTCCGCCCCGTACCTCCCGCACATCCCGGTTCATCCTGCCGGTTTCATCGGAAAATATACGCAGTTCGGCGACCTTTCCGCACATCCACCGGCAGTCCGCCTCGGTATCGTCCGAGGCGACACCGAGATAGACCAGAAGCCCCTGCTTCACGGACCCGGTAACAGCGCCGTCAACAGTAACCGCAGCGTCATATACCCGCTGGACAACGGCCCTCACCGTCCGCTCCCGGGCTGGACAGGCTGATGCACCGACCGTCCTTTCAGCAGCAGCTTTCCATCCTGCAAGGCTATCTGCCCGAGTATCCGCAGGGGTTTTTGCGGATCCAGGGAGACAGCCGTATCCAGCCGCATAGGTATTATACCGTCAATTTTCGCGAGATTATCAGAAGCGATGAGAAATTCGCCGCCTGTGGAGGAGGGTGTTTCCACCACATTTGTCACCCTCCCCGCCCAGATGACCCAGCAGTCCAGATACAGATAGGGATCCTCCGCAACCTGGGTGTATGAGTAATTATCCTTTATCGTGGTAAAATCGGGATCTTCCATATATTCTACCAGCAGACGGGCTTTCTGCCGTATGGCGGTGGAAGCGTTCGAGTTAAGGAGCCGGTTTCTCTCCACCCGGGACGCATTGTCCCTGTACCGCTGGAACTAGGATTTCGCCCCCTTATAGGCGCTCAAGACCTGAGCCTCGGAAAGGATATACCGGTATGTACCGCCCAGTTCAACAGCGGTACTCCGTTCAGTACTGCTCAGCTCAAAATCGGAAAGGTTTGCCCGCCGCTGCTCCGGAAAAGGCATGATTTTCCCGGCGAATATGAAGATAATGATCCCGGCGGCGGCAATCCCCGCAGCGGCGGATAAACCGAAAAGCAGCGCCCGCCCGGGCCCCCCGCCGGTTTTCGGATAAAAACGGGTTATCTTTCCGGAATCCATCCACTCCAGGATGGTATCGGGATCGCCTTTTTTCCGGATGAATTCGAGGGCCCTCTTCGCGAGCTTGTTCCCCGGTTCATAGTCCAGAACCTCAAGATAATACTCCACCGCCTGGTTCACATCCCCCCGGCGGAGGAAAAGCGCGGCCTGCGCCGCAAGGAGCCGGGTATCCCGCATCTTCAACTGCCGGGCCCGCTGGAGGTAGGAATTCGCGCCGCCGATATCACCCATGTACATACAGGAAACACCAAGCATGTAGAAAAACTCAAAGGAATTCCGGTAGTTGATCACATTCGGTTCCAGAAGGGGGATCACTTTTGCATACTGTTTTTTCCTGAAAAGACGCTGAGCTTCTTTCAGAACTCCCTGGACAGCCATAATTGTCTATCGATTCTCCAGTTTCTCAAATATCAGATCAAGCTCGGCGTTGAGCAGGGATATCTCATCCTGGGTTACCATATCGGGGTGCTTTGAAAGCTCATCGATACGGTCAAACAGGGACTGAATATAGGTTATGTCCAGCATATCATCGGTTATGTTCTCTGCCGTAAGCCATCTGTGATCCGGGGCGCCGCTCCCTGAGACTGCGTCCGTTCCCTGCCCGCTCCCTTCAACGGAAGAGGGCGGCCCTGAAAGGGGCGACCCTGAAAGAGGCTCTTCTGAAGAGGGCTGAGCCGAAGGCTGAACGGTAACGGCCCCGGAATCCTTTATAAAATCAACAGCGCCGCTGGAAGGCGCATAGTTCCTTCCGGCAGCAGTGACCCCGGGACCGGCAACCATATACATGCGGACGGTCATCTTTTCCATGGGGTTAAGACTCTTCGCGGGCCAGAACACCCCCAGAGCCGAATCATTGATGGCAAGGGAGGAGTTAAAGTTGCGGCCGGGAACAATGTTCGGCACCCATTCGGCGCTGTGCAGCCGCTCCCGGTTCGCCGCACTGATGGTTTCCGGCACTGAAACATTCTGTCCGGTAAAAATGAACTTCAGCGACGCCGAACGTCCCGCTGACAGTACCCACTGCTCGGAACGGATATCCTTCAGCTCGGTCTCCGAGGATATCCTGTCGCGGACGGCGGTTGAAAAATGGATACCCATGTTTTCACCGAGCATGGTATCGAATATCCCCTTGAGGCTGAATTCTCCCCACCGCTCCTGGATATTCTCCACCGAAGCATCGATCCGCACCGTATCGGCGCCGGAATTCCCCGATGAGGTGAGAAAAAAGTCCAGGGTCACCGTAGCGCCGCCGGCTATATTGTAGATAAGCCTTCCCCCTCCAGGAATATCCATCACCGAGGTTCTTACCCCGATCTTCTTCTGGAGCTTTGTCACCCGCCCGTTGATTTTAACGTAAAAAGCCGTTGTCTTGCCCAGCTCCTGATCAAAAAGGAGGGGTTCATACCTATTTTTCTCCGGATCGGACAGATAATACAGGGTAAACGTCCCCGTTTCATCGTAAAGGGTCAGTTTGAGCTTGCCGCTCTTTATCTCAAAGGGGACGGCGGAAAGCGCCGCGGCGGCGAAAACAAACAGAAACAATACCGGAAGCGACCTCTTTCCCATCAACTGCCTCCTCCGCCGGAACGGCGATCAAGCATATTCTGGAGTATATCGGCCTTTCGTTTCAGCTCCTCGATACCCGCAGCGGAATGCCGCCGCACAGAGATCAGTTCATTTTCCATCCGGGCGTTCTGCTCCTGAAGCGAATCCAACTGTTCGGTCAGGGCCATGTTTTTCATCTTTTCGTTATTCAGTTCAACTTCCAGCTCCGTAAAGTTGCTGTCCTTCAGCAGATCCGCGATCCGCTTCTGATAGGCGGTAACCGCCTGTTCGTACACCCGCTCCCGGCGCTGGTACTCCTCCATCACCCGAAGAGACTCCTCGTGGGATGCCTTGAGCAGACGGAGCAGCTCCTCCTCCCGGCCCTGCTGGTGTATAAGAGCGATCCGGTAGGAAGCGGCCTCTGTTTTTGGGCTGAAGGAGTACTCCTGCACCACCCGCTGGTACATAACCAGCGCCGTATCGAAGATGCCGAGATCATACATACACTCCCCTATCCAGAACAGCGCCGAAGAAGCGAGTTCATGGCCGGGGTTCTCCTCAAAGAAGGCATACAACTGCCGTATGGCATCATCGTAACGGCCCGTATGGTAGAGGGCGCGTCCCCGCTGATACTCTATGTCGCTGTACAGTTCCGAGTTTTTATACGAGGCAAGAAACATATCCGCACTGGCTGCGGCGGAAGCGTACTCCCCCGCGGACATCTCGGCCATTACAAGCCAGTACAGCGCGTCCGGGGACGCCGTCTCCGGGGATGCTACGGCTTTCCTGAACGCGAGGATCGCCTCAGTCCAGTTTGAACCGGCATACGCCTCAAGTCCCGCGAACAGAGGATCGTTTTCGGCCCGTACCGTTAAAACGGAAACCGCTGAAACCAGCAGCACCGATATGAATATGCGCACTCTTTTCATCACCAACAGACTCCCGATAGAGGGCATCGCGAAAAATCCGGTCAGATTTTCCGAAATTCCCGGAAAACAGCCTCACTTCCACTTCAATTC
>JAISVD010000171.1 GCA_031271875.1 Spirochaetaceae bacterium
TACCCCCGGAGAAGGGCTCTCCTCAAGCAGCTTCTGGTGGTTCTTCTGAACTGAACAGTCCCGCTCTCCCAGAACCGCAACCCTGCCCTTTCCATCGGCAAGGATCTGGAGTTCCACATGCCGGGGATTCATCAGGTATTTTTCGATATACACGGTTCCATCGGCGAAGTTGGCTTCCGCCTCGCGGCGGGCTATGACGATGTTCTCCTCAAGTTCCTCTTCCCGGAACACGATACGCATACCCTTCCCGCCGCCGCCGGAGGCCGCTTTTATGATTACCGGATATCCGCACTCGGCGGCGGTCGCAGCGGCTTCGGAGGTTTCCGTAATGGCACCGCCGGAGCCAGGCGTTACGGGAAGGCCGTATTTTTCAGCGGTTTCACGGGCCCGGACCTTGTCACCCAGAAGCTCGATTGTTTCCGGGTCGGGACCGATCCAGCAGAGACCTGCCTTCTGCACGTCCCTGGCGAACCCGGCGTTTTCCGAGAGAAACCCTACACCGGGATGGACCGCCTCACAGCCGGTACGCACTGCGGCGGTGATACTGGCGGAACCGTCGAGATAGCTCCGGCTGGATGAAGCGGGTCCGATACAGATCGCTTTATCCGCCATGCGCACATGAAGGGAATCCGCATCTGCGGTGGAATACACCGCAACGGTTTCTATTCCCATCTCGCGGCAGGTCCTGATTATCCGTACCGCGATTTCGCCTCTGTTCGCAATGAGCAGACGGCGGATCATATTTTACGCACCATGAACAGCGGCTGGTCGTATTCAACCAGTTCACCGTTGGCGGCGAGGATTTTTTCGATTACACAGGGAAATTCGGCTTCCAGATTATTCAGCATCTTCATCGCCTCAAGGATACACAGGGGCTGTCCCTGCCGGACTGTCTGTCCCTCTTCGACATATGCGGGAGAATCCGGGGAGGGAGCGCGATAAAAGGTGGACACAATGGGACTTTTTATTATCGCCTCATTCTCCGAAACCGGCGTTTTCGCAGGCCCTTCCGCAGGCGTGTTCGCCGCGGATACATCCGCAGGGTTCCCGGAAGCGGGGCTTACCGGGGCGGCCTGAGAGGGAACGGCCCCCGAGGCAGCTACAGCGGTTCCGGGGACGATGACAGCGGGCTTGATAAAGGCTTCCGCTTTTTTAAGCTGGATAACCGATTCACCTATAGAGAGTTTCAGTGAAACCGCTGTGCTGTCATTGAATTTGTCGATCAGGGACAGGATAAATTCTTCTTTCATTGTATTGCCTCCATGGGGGCGTTCTTCTGTATAATTCTATACGGTATTGAAAACAGCCGTGTCCTTTTCATAGTCCACCCCGGCGATGTCGAATCCGTTGGCAGCCAGAAAATCATGATGGTAACCTTCAAGGTCGGAGAGCTCTGTAATATTCTCTTCATTTATGCGTTCCAGAATGCGGTTTACCTCGGCCTGAACGGTTTCATCCATCTCCCAGTCATCGATACGGATGCGGCCCTCGCTGTCCACGGGAACAACTCCGTCGGCGGTGTACAGGCGATGGGCAAAGAGCCGGTCGATCTGCTCGATACAGCCCTCGTGGGTTCCCTTTTTCTTCATCACCCTGAAGAGTACCGAAAGGTAGAGGGGAATGATGGGAATAACTGCGCTGGCGCGGGTCACGAGTCCCTTATTAACGGATACGTATGCGGCGCCGCCCAGGCTGCCTTTAAGCTGAGCATACAGAGTATGGGCCGTTTTTTCAAGGTCCTCCTTTGCCTTTCCGATGGTGCCGGAGCGGTAGATGGCGTGGGAGAGTTCCGGGCCGATGTAGGAGTAAGCCACGGTGACGCAGCCGCTGTCGAGTGCCTTTGCGGCAAGGAGCTGGTCGATCCAGCGCCGCCAGTCTTCGCCGCCCATGACTTTTACGGTCTGGGCGATCTCGTCCTCCGTTGCGGGTTCGGCGGTGACCACGGAGATTTTTCCGGTCATCATATCAACGGTTTTGCCGGAATAGGGAGCCCCTATGGGCTTGAGGACGGATTTGTACATCACCCCTGTTTCCGGGTCGGTGCGGACGGGACTGGCGAGGCTGTAGACAACAAGGTCAAAGCGGATGCCCAGTTTGCGGGCGGTTTCGATAACCTGCCGCTTGATCTCGTCGGAAAAGGCGTCCCCGTTTATGGTAACTGCGGTGAGTCCCTCCCGGGCAGCGGCCCCGTCAAAGGCGATGATGTTATACCAGCCGGGGGTGCCGCCTTTGGATTCGGTGCCCTCCTTTTCGAGGGAAACCCCCACCGTCGCAGCGCCGTAACCGAAAGCGGCGGTGATACGGCTGGCAAGTCCGTAGCCGTTGGAGCAGCCCAGGACAAGAACGTTCCGGGGGGTCTTTCCGCCGGCGTGTTGCATATTCCTTACGGAAGATTCAGCTTTCTGTTTTTTCGTGTATGCTATCTGCTGCTCCACCGAGGCTTTACATCCCGCCGGATGGGCGTTGAGGCAGATATTACTGCGGATCAGCGGTTTTACTATCATTTATTCAGTCTCCATAGTTCTTCAGTATACTACAACTCCGGAATTTTAGGAATCCGCCGGGGCCACAAGGCACATCCATTCGGCTTCGGCAGCCAGTTCATCACCGACAAAGGCGCGGCCCGCCTGTTTTATCATCCGCGGGGAGACCCGCAGGTTGGTTATTTCGAGCCGTACCTCGTCACCCGGCCGGACCTGACGGCGGAATTTCACCTTGTCCACGGTTCCGAGGAAAAAGAGGGAGTTGTCTCCTATGACGCCTATCTTCCTCAGGCCGGCGCCGCCGGCCTGGGCCATGGTTTCCACCAGGATGACTCCGGGGACAACAGGATATTCAGGGAAGTGACCTTTGAAGAAAAAATCTTCCTCCGTGAATTTCCGGCAGGCGATAACTTTTTCGGAATCCGCGGATTCGATCCTGTCCACAAAGAGAAAAGGTGCGCGGTGGGGTATCAGCTGTTCGATCTCGTTCACTGCCGGTGCTCCTCAAATTTTCTCAGGATAACAACGCCGTTGTGACCGCCGAATCCCAGGGAACCGGAAGCGGCGCAGTCCACGTCCATCTTCACGGCTTTGTTGGGAACGTAATCGAGGTCGCAGCCGTGCTCGATGTCGGGCTGGTCCAGGTTGATCGTGGGGGGGATGATACCGTCGGTCACTGTTTTGACACAGATTATCGCTTCCAGCGCGCCGGCGGCTCCGAGACAGTGGCCGGTCATGCTCTTTGTCGAAGATATCTTCATCTTATAGGCGTGATCGCCAAAGGCTTTTTTCAGCATCGTTGTTTCAGTGGGGTCGTTTATCGGTGTGGAGGTACCGTGTGCGTTGTAGTACTGGACGGCTTCCGGCGCGATACCGGCATCGTCGAGGGCGTTGATAACCGCCCGGGCGCCGCCCTCCCCGGAAGGGTCGGGGCTGGTAATGTGGTAGGCGTCGCAGGAGGCGCCGTATCCGGCAAGTTCCGCGTAGATATGGGCTCCCCGCTTTTTCGCGTGCTCCAGCTCCTCAAGCACGAGGATACCTGCACCCTCGCCGATGATAAAACCTTCCCTGCGTACATCAAAGGGACGACTCGCCTTTTCGGGTTCATCATTGAAGGAAGAGGCGAGGGTTTTGAGGACGGTAAAGCAGCCGACGCCGAAGCCGGTAACAGGGGCCTCTGTTCCGCCGGAGAGGCAGATGTCCATGCGGCCTGCACGGATAAGGTCTGCTGCGGCGCCGAGGGCGTCCGTACCGGAGGCGCAGGCCGTGGCGAGGATCCATGAGACGCTTTTAAGTCCCAGCATCATGCTGATATTCGCGGGGGCTTCGTTGGTTATCATCATCGGAACCGTAAGGGGAGGCATTCTGCCGGCCCCGGCGGTGAAATACTTGTTCATGGAGGTTTCCATGACCTCGAACCCGCCGATACCGTTTCCGAGAAGTACGCCGGTCCGCCAGGGATCGATGGTGTCTTTTGAAAGTCCCGCATCATTAAAAGCCTGAACAGCGGCGCAGGAGGCGAGCATGGTAAACCGCGCCATTTTGCGGACCTCCTTGCGGTCGATCCACTGAGTGGGGTCGAGGTTCTTGACCTCCGCGGCGATTCTTATGTCATAGTCCGAGGCGTCAAACAGCGTAATGGGGGCAACGCCGCTCTTTCCGGCGCATACACCCTTCCACAGTTCATCCACGCTGTTGCCAAGCGGGGAAACAGCCCCCAGACCGGTTATTACAACTCTTCTTTTCATGTTTTCTCCCATTTCTATATAAACGCTGATTTATACATCAAGCATACATCAGTGTTTACCTTATTTACGCTCCCAGGCCGCCGTCAACACCCAAGACCTGAGCCGTTATATATGAAGACAGATCGGAGGCAAGAAAAACCGCCGTATTTGCCACATCAGTTACCGTGCCGCCCCGTTTCATGGGGATACTTTCAAGCCAGGTTTTGCGGGCCTCCTCGGATACGGCGGCGGTCATTTCGGTGATTATGAAACCCGGTGCGATCACATTTACCCGGACGCCCCGGCCCGCGACCTCCTTGGCAAGGCTTTTGGAGTAACCAATAAGCCCCGCCTTGCTGGCGGCATAGTTGACCTGTCCGCCCTGGCCGTGGATTCCCACAATACTCGACATATTTATGATTGAACCCTGCCTGCGGCGGATCATATCGGAGGAGATGATCTGTCCGGTGATAAACGCCCCGGTGAGATTGACCTGAAGCACGCTGTTCCAGTCCTCCAGTTTCATCCTGAAGGAGAGACCGTCCATGGTAATACCGGCATTGTTCACGAGAACATCAAAGCCCCCTGCGTCCTTCAGAGCGGCGCCGACAACAGCGGTAAGTTCCTCGGGGTTTCCCACATCCGCGTGTATTTCATGGAACACCGTTCCCTTCTCTTTTGCGAACGCTTCCAGTTCT
>JAISVD010000047.1 GCA_031271875.1 Spirochaetaceae bacterium
AGTCAACTTTTCTGCACCTGGCGGGATGCCTCGACACGCTTACATCCGGTTCCATTACGGTGGCGGGTTTCGATACCGCTTCGGCAACGAAGAGGGAACTCGCGCTGCTCAGGCGGAACAGCATCGGATTCATCTTTCAGGCTTACAACCTGATTCCGGTACTGTCGGTGATGGAAAATGTTTCGTTCCCCCTTACCCTGCTCGGCGTGGACAAGCGGGAGGCACAGGAACGCTCTCTGGCGGCGCTCCGGGAGGTCGGCCTTGAGGGGATGGAAGAGCGCCGCCCCAAGGAGATGTCCGGAGGTCAGCAGCAGCGGGTCGCCATCGCACGGGCGCTGGTAAAACGGCCGTCGATTATCCTTGCCGATGAACCGACCGCAAATCTTGACTCAAAGACAGGCCGGGAGGTACTGGAAATTATGCTCCGGCTGAACCAGGAAGCGGGAACCACATTCATCTTTTCCACCCATGATCCTATGGTAATGGAATACGCCCGCAGGACGATCCTGATCCGGGACGGAAAGATAGAAAACGCCGCCTGAAGGAAGATTATATGAAAAATACATTTGCCGCCGTCTCTGTGAAGACAATCGCCGGGATGGCTTTTAGAAATCTTTCACGCCACAAGATAAAGACAATCATAACGACTGTCGCGGTTGCCGTGAGCGTGGCGGTATATATTGTTATGGATGGATGGCTCCTGGGAATCAATCTGGATTCCAGGCGGAATATCGTCAGTTATGAAACCGGCGCCGCGAAGATACAGGCTCATCTCTATTTTGAGAAGAAAGACGATCTGCCGATGTACGAAAATTTTTCCGGATGGCAGGAGTATGCTTCCATACTTGCAGAGAAGGGATATGATTCGGCGCCGCGGTTTGTGTTTACCGGTACTATCTATTCTCCCACAGGATCAGCCCCGATGGAATTCGTGGGGGCCGACCCAGCGGCGGAGGAGAGACTGCTGCGATACTCGTCGTATATGGAATCGGGCCGGTACATAAAACCGGGAGCGTTTGAAATCGCGGTGGGTTCCATGGCGGCGGAAAAGCTCCGGGTGGGTATTCCTCAGCGTCCCGCCAGGGAAGAGCTGGAACAGGATATAGCCGGTTATGCTTCGGATGAAGCGGAACGGGGATTCATCCTTTCACTCTATGAAAACGCATCGAAGGACAAAACTGCCTTTGAGGGGGCTGATGAAAAAACAGAGGAGCGCATGACCCTGCGTCAGGATCTCTCCGCCGGGGATCTCTCCCGGTTCTGGGATATACTTGCGGCGGGGGGGCGTATGGATGTGCGCATCTCCACGGTTATAGACATGAAAGCCATACCGGATGTTGTGCGGAGGGAGAAGTTCGAGGCCGAACTTGAACCCTCTCTCTCCTCCGAAGAGAGGGAGCTGTTTTTTTCCGTCTATGAAGAGGATCCGTTTACCGGGGACTATCTTCTTGCAAGCGAGGACAGCGCGCTGCTCCAGGCGGCGCTCAACGCTATGGTACGGGCGGATTACTCAGGTACTATCAGCCATGTAAACCAGCTGGTGGATGCGGTGGTGGTGGGGGTCATCAATTCACCGAATCCCAAGACCAACGCGAATATCGGATACATTCCTCTGGATGTGCTGCAGGACGAGTCGGGGCTGATGCTTGAAGGCGCGGCACCTGGCGGAGCGGTGACGGAGCTGCTTATCCGGGAACGGAACGCAAAGGATACGGTTCTTCCGGGAAAGAGTGAATCCCCTGAGGCAATCACTGCGGCGCTTAACGCAGGGCTTGCGGAGCGGTTCCCAAGGGAACGGTTCCCAAGGGAACGGCTCCCTTGGGAACTCGGCGTATATGGATGGCGGGATTACGCTGCGGATTATCTCGCGGCTTCATCAGCGGATAATGTAACAAGCCAGATTATGATCGGCCTTCTTTTTATACTCTCCTTTATCGGTATCGCGAATACCATGCTGATGGCGATCCTTGAGAGAACCAGGGAGATCGGTATGCTCCGCGCCCAGGGGATGACAGACGGACAGCTTATTATGGCATACATGCTTGAAGCGGGTTTTGTGGGACTTATCGGTTCGGCGGCGGGGATACTGATCGGATGTCTCGTCAACATTCCGATGGTACAATACGGCATAGATTATTCGGGAATGGTGGAAGCCGCCGGAGGGGATTTCGGATACAGGCTAACCTCTTTTTTCAGGTCCGCATGGAACCCGCCGGTAATCGCCGGTACGGGAATCGTGGCGACACTGCTCTCTTCGGTGATGGCATTTTTTCCGACCCGGCGGGCGCTCAGGATGCCGATTACGGACAGCCTGAGATTTGAGTAACCGGAAGCGGTAAAGGAAAACTATTATGGAAGATTCTGTAGGGAAAATACGGAAAGGAAAGGCCTCGGGAACACTGGCTGTTATTGCATACCGGAATATATGGAGGAATATGCGGCGTACCGCGCTCTGTATTGTTGCGGTGGCGATAGCGGTGTTCTTCAATATTTTCATGCAGGCCATGATCAACGGAATGGTGAAGGGCATTGAGGATGTGGTGCGGATATTCGATACCGGTCATGTGAATGTGGTCTCCGCGCAGTTTGAAGAGGAGCGGGAATATGTTCCCGTCCAATTCCCCGTGGCGGACGGACGCAGTACCACTGAACTGATTGCGGATATTGAAGCGATTCCGGGAGTGCGCGCCGCGCTGCCACGCATTACAGCCTATGCCACCCTTTCTGACAGTGTGGTAAAACACGCCCTGCTGTGGGGTATTGATATCGGCAGGGAGATGGAGATCAATAACTTCAATATTTCCGAAAGGAGCGATGGTCTTGTGACGGGACGGTATCCCGAAGCGGGGAGTAACGAGTGCGCTATCGGCGTGTACCTGGCCAAAAAGGCGGGACTCAATATCGGAGACAGGATTCCGCTGAAGGTTGTTTCGGCGCAGTTTTCCGATAAATACTGGAGTCCCGTCATAACCGGTTTTTTTGAATACGATTACCGCAAGTTTGATGAAGAGACGATTTTGGTTTCCTTTGACAGGCTCCAGCGTCTGCTGGTTATGGACGACTCAACACAGCAGCTTTTCATCTATGCCGATGATGTACGGGAGAGCGGAACCATTGCCGCCCGGGTACGGATGCTGCTGGGAGGAAATGTGGTACGCGAGTGGGGGGACAACTATTGGGTCGCCCTGATGCGGCAGAGTTCGGTGGTCTATGTCATTGTATATCTGGTGTTCCAGATCGTGGCAAGTTTTCTGATCGTGAATACGGTACTGATGGTTATCCACGAGAGGATAAAGGAGATAGGGATGATGGGCTCCCTCGGCATGACCAGGGGAGAGATTGTGACGGTATTTTTCTTTGAAGCGGTATTTCTGAGCGTCATCGGTTCACTCATCGGCTGTGCCGCGGGCGCCGTCTCCACCGGGATCGGTTCTCTGTTTCCGATTCCCATTGATACCTTTACCGGCGGCGGACTCAAGGAGTTCCCCATGGCAGGAACTATCTTTCTCGATTTCTCGCCGCTGACCGTGGCGGAGGGGTTCCTCTTTGGGGTTATTGTTTCTTCGCTCTGTACACTGCTGCCGTCACTCAAGAGCGCGTTTATTGAACCGGTTGAAGCGCTGCGGCGTTGAAGCCATTTCAAAAATAGGGAGAGATATGGGACAACGGAAATATCATTTCCTCTGGGGAAGAAAACTGCTGCTCGCGCTGCTGCTGATTTTTCAGATCATCTTCCTTATATATTTTATCATCAGTTCAAGCAGACGTTCCGAATGGATCTCCGGCGGACTGACGGCGCTGAGTGTGCTTGCCGCGCTGTATGTCGTGAACAGACGGGAAAAAGATGCGTACAAGCTGACGTGGGTATTTCTTATTCTGCTGTTCCCCATATTTGGCGGACTTTTTTACCTGCTCTTTTCCGCACAGACTTCCGCGAAAATGCTCGCGAAGAAACAGAAAGCGATTGAACTTCAAAGCAGGAAGCTGTTTCTGCTGACCGGAGACCGGTTTGCTGAAGCGGCGGCGGAAGCTCCTGAGAGCATTCCCCAGATACGGTATTTGCAGCATTTTGAGGGATTCCCTGTATACCGGCATACCGGGACAACATACCTGACTCCGGGGGAGCGGAAATTCGAGTATCTTGTGAGGGAGCTTGAAAAAGCGGAGCATTATATTTTTCTTGAGTATTTTATTATCAGGGAAGGTGTACTGTGGAATACCGTGGAGGAGGTTCTTGCGCGCAAGGCAAAAGAGGGCGTGCTGGTCAGGGTGCTCTATGATGATCTGGGCTGCTTCTTTTCGCTTCCCCCGGAGTTTCCCGGAAAACTTGCGGCCTTGGGAATTCAGTGCAGAGCCTTTAATCCATTCAGGCCCTTTCTCACTACAAAACAGAACAACCGGGATCACCGGAAGATCGCCGTGATCGACGGCAAGACTGCCTTCACGGGGGGCATCAATCTGGCGGACGAATATATCAATACCTATGAAAAGTATGGACACTGGAAGGATGCGGCGATCATGATCGAGGGGGAAGCGGCATGGAGTTTTACCCTCATGTTTCTTGAGATGTGGGAGCTGACTTCTGCGAAGTCAACTTCTGCGAAGTCAACTTCGGGGAAGCCGACTTCAGGCGAGCCGACTTCGCAGAAGCCGGAGGAATATGAGGAGTTTTATCCGTGGAAGGAGGAGGCCTGCCCCGTACATTCTTGCGGACTGGTACAGCCCTACGCGGACAGTCCCATGGATAGGGAGAATGTGGGAGAGCATGTGTATCTCCAGATCATCAATAATGCGAAACAGTATGTGTATATCAATACGCCTTATCTGATTGTCGATAACAGTATGCTTTCGGCCCTGCGGCTTGCCGCAAAAAGCGGGATTGATGTACGGATTGTGACGCCCCATAAATGGGACAAGCGGCTCGTACATATCGCGACCCGCTCCTGCTATCGTGACCTGATTCTCGCGGGGGTGAAAATTTACGAGTACTCCCTTGGGTTCATTCATTCAAAAACATTTGTTTCCGATGATACCGTTGCAACCGTGGGAACGACGAATCTCGATTTCAGGAGCCTGTATCTGCATTTTGAATGCGGTGTGTGGATGTACGGAACAGCAGCGGTTGCGGAAATAAAAAATGATTTTCTGCTTACCCTTGAAAACTGCCAGCGGATAACGGAAGATGATTGCAGAAGTACTTTCGCGGGCAGGATTGTTCAGGATGTACTGCGGCTGTTCGGTCCGCGGATGTAATAGGGAACGGCATATATTCCGAAGGTGAAGAAC
>JAISVD010000060.1 GCA_031271875.1 Spirochaetaceae bacterium
AGGTCTCAAAGGGGAGCAGCACCGCGGCCATCTGGTAAGCCTCCAACTTTTCCGCAGGGGAGAGGAACGGGCTTTCGGTTATGTCGAGGAACGCCCTGGAAGCATTTTCCATGTCCTCCTCTGTGTAGTATTTCTGGGCAATCACATAAGAGTTCATCAGTTCGTATTTCCCCCGGAGTCCGAGGGTGTTATCAGGATCAAGCGAAGGTATCTGGCTTATGTATTCGCCGAGGAACATCTGGTAGTTGGGATCGATGGCGTTGATGAACTCATCTATCGCTTTTACCCGGTCAACGCCGGTGGAGGAATCTATCCTTTCCCGGTAATCGGGGGCATCCGGAGCCATCTTCGCGAAACCGAATATGGCATCGATCAGCCGATCCTCATACCCCTCTCCGGCGGAACTGTACAGTCCGATGGCGGTGTTGTATACCGAGACCTTCTCGTCGAAAGAGAGCCAGGGACTTGAAGCCGCAGCGATGAATACGTCCGCAGCCCCTGCGGGGTCGCCATCGTTATAGAGGTTCAGAGCATCCTGGTTGACGATGAAAAATTCATATTTTTCCCGCAGCCCCAGAGCATTTTCGGGGTCCAGCTCGGGCATCTGGCGGAAATAGGGTGCAAGAAGGGGAACATAGGCATCGTCGGTGCTGCTGCACAGCTCGTCGATGAGAAGCGCCCGCTCCTCGCCGGATGCGTTCATTATACGGTCCTTGAGTTCCTGCCGCTCCGTGCGCTGGGGCTCAAAAGAGGCTATCTCCTCCATGTATTGTTCGGGGGTGCTGATCGATTCATCATAGGGGATAGAACCATACACATCTCCGTCGGAGGTCAGAAGCAGAACCGTGGGCAATGCCTGAAGGAAATACTTCTGGGCCACCCGGTTGTTTTTTTCGCGCTGAGCCTTGTCACGGGCTTCGACCTCGCCTTCAGCCTCTTCCGGGCCGGGAAGATCGATATTGGCAAGGACAAACCGCTCTTTTGCAGCATTGATAAACGCTTCTGTATCAAAGATATTCTGCTTCAGGTTCTGGCTCATGGGATCGGTATCTGAGCGGCTGAAAAAAAGTACCACATCTTTTTTCTGTTTTCGTGCCCGGGCAATGGCAGAATCATAATCTGTCTGCCAGCCTGACTGGGAGGTACACGCACCCAGCAGAAGTCCAAGCAGAAGGATACCAAACCACTTCAGTGTTAATTTCATAAAAACTCCTAATAGTATATTTCCGTCTATCGGAAGCGGAAACTCGGCGAATCGCAGGGCAGCCTGTTTTTCCGCACTATTCCTTAATAAATGTTTCCATATTACAAAAGTCCATCCGGATTTACCGGTACCGGAAGTTCCTAGACATAATATGAAACTCCGGCTTCAAATATATTCTCATACCGGTTGCCCGGAATGTTTTTCATCAGAGCTGAGGATCGGGTTTCGGCTCGTGAACCGACTCTTGAGTCGACTCTTGAGTCAGCTCTGTCTCCGATATCCCGCTCAAGAACCCGCTCCCCATGGCCCATCTTTCCGAGTATCCGTCCGTCGGCGCTGGTCAGGCCCTCGATGGCGTAAGCGGTACCGTTGGGATTATCCGGTTCCCTTTCCGCAGGGTTACCGGCAATGTCAACGTAGCGGGTAAATACCTGCCCCGAAGCGAAAAGCGCCCGGGCAAGGCCCTCACTGATAATGACGCGGCCTTCGCCGTGGGATATCGGGATAGAGTGGATCACAGCGGCGGGATTTCCCGGATTGCCCCTCACATCAGCGGGAGTCCATGGCGAGATCGATGACACGACCTGGGTACGGACGATTCTGGATATGTGCCTTCCCAGGGTGTTGAAGGTCAGGGTCGGCATCTCTTCAGCGGGTTCGCGGATCTCCCCATAAGGGACGAGTCCTGTTTTGATGAACGCCTGGAATCCGTTACAGATACCGAGAAGCAGTCCGTCCCTGTTTTGTATCAGATCCATCACGGCGTCCCGGACAGCCCCCTCTCTCAGAACTGCGGCAATGTATTTTCCGGAACCGTCAGGTTCGTCACCGGCGGAAAATCCGCCGGAAAGGGCGAATATCCGGGCGCGGCCTATCTCACGGGCAAGCTCCTGGAGGGACTCCGCCAGGGCCGCAGGTGTGTTGTTTCTGAACACCACTATCTTGGGCTTCGCACCGGCCAGGGAGAAGGCCCGGAACATATCGTACTCGCAGTTTGTTCCGGGAAAAACCGGGAGCAGTACCTCGGGGGCCGCCTTTTCCGCAGTATAGAATGAAGCGGAACGGGGGATATCTCCCTGCGGAGCTCCGCCGTTCGGAGATACTCCGCTGCCCTTGGTGAGGGATGTATGGAACCCTCCGGCGAATTCGGGTACGGGCCGGGTTTCCGGGGTACTGGGGGGGAAGACTTCGGCAAGGGAAGACTCCCAGGCGTCAAGGGCTACGGAAAGGGGAATCATAGCGATACCCGCAGGGGAGAGGGCGGAACCGTCAGGGCCTGTTTCCGCGGGATATGCGATGCGGAATTCCTCCTCCTCAATTGTATAGCCGATGTACCGCCAGCCTGCGGGGAGGTTGTCTTTCAGGGTTTCTTCGGCCTCGATTATGAGGGAGCCGTAGGAGGGGAGGAAGAACGTTTGAGGCACCGACGACTCCAGGGCGAATCCGATACGGTTGCCGAAGGCCATTTTAGAGAGCGCCTCGGCGATTCCCCCGGGGCCGACGGGATAGGCGGCGCGTATTTTTCCCGCGCCGTTAAGCTCCCGGAGGATACGCATAGTATCTCTGAAAGCAGCGAAATCGGGAGTACCGGTTTCACCATAGGGTTGAGGAATATAAAGGATGGCGGAACCGGGCTGTTTCAACGCCCCGCTGATGACGCGGGAGCAGTCCTCCGTACCCACGGCAAAGGAGACGAGAGTCGGAGGGACGGTGAGCTCCCCGAAGGTACCGGACATGCTGTCCTTTCCGCCGATTGCCGCGGTCTTCATGGCTTTCTGGGCGCTGAGCGCCCCCAGAAGCGCCGCCGCAGGTTTACCCCAGGCTTCGGGTGTGGCTGTTTTCTCGAAATATTCCTGAAAGGTCAGCCGGGCTTTCTCCGGGTCTCCCCCCAGCGCCGCCAGTTTGGCGAGGGATGAGAGTACCGCGATCTGGGCGCCGTGCCAGGGGCTCCACGACGATATCCGCGGATCATATCCGAAGGTCATGATACTGCACGTCCGGGCCTCCGCCGGAGGAAGAACGGGAATCTTCGCGGCCATCCCCGCTTCAGGCGTACCCTGATAAGCGCCGCCGAAGGGAAAGAGTACCGACCCTGCGCCGATGGAGCCGTCAAATCGCTCCTGGAGTCCCCGCTGGGACGCGCAGGCAAGGTCCCGCAGGTTTTCAAGCCACGCATCTTCCAGCAGCTTTTCATCCATCCCGTTCCCGGAAGCGGCGTCAAAAACGGCTTTTACCGAAGCCAGGGGCCGCCCCAGGGGGTTCAGCTCCGGGTCGGGAGAGGTTATCCGGCAGCGGGCGCTCTTTGGCGCACCCGCCGTATCGAGGAAGGAGCGTTCAATATCTACAATAGTATTGCCCCGCCATTTCATCACCAGGCGGTTATCGCCGGTAACCCGCGCAATGGGCGCGGCGTTCAGGTTCTCCGCCGCCGCAGCGTTGATAAAGGTTTCCGCGTCTCCGGGGCGGACGACAACAGCCATCCGCTCCTGGGACTCGGAGATGGCGAGCTCCGTACCGTTGAGTCCCTCATATTTTCTGGGTACTGCATCGAGATCGATCTCCAGCCCCGGCGCAAGCTCCCCAACGGCAACGGCAACGCCGCCGGCGCCGAAATCGTTGCACCGCCGGATAAGCCGCGCCGCATCCCTGTTTCTGAACAGCCGCTGGAGCTTCCGCTCCTCCACGGCGTTTCCCTTCTGAACCTCAGCGCCGGCGATGGACACGGACTCTTCCGTATGCGCCCGGGAGGAGCCGGTGGCGCCGCCTATTCCGTCCCGCCCGGTGCCGCCGCCCACAAGGATGACGATGTCCCCCGGTTCCGGGGTTTCGCGGATGACCGCCTCTGCGGGGGCCGCGGCGATAACCGCGCCCAGTTCCATCCGCTTTGCCGCAAAGCCGGTGTGGTATATTTCAGTCACCTGTCCGGTGGTAAGCCCGATCTGGTTTCCGTAGGAGCTGAACCCGGCGGCGGCTTCCCGCACCAGTTTCAGCTGAGGCAGCTTTCCGGGCAGGGTGTGCGAAAGGGGCGTCCTGGGGTCTGCGGCCCCGGAAACTCTCATGGACTGGTACACCCAGGCCCTTCCAGAGAGGGGATCTCTGATGGCGCCCCCGATGCAGGTTGCGGCGCCCCCGAAGGGTTCTATCTCGGTGGGATGGTTGTGGGTTTCATTCTTGAACATGAGCAGCCACCGTTCGGGAACGCTGCTTTCTGAAGGCACGCCGGATTCTGTATACACATCGATGTAGATGGAACAGGCGTTTATCTCATCGGAAAGCTCGATGTCATCGAGGAATCCCTGTTTTTTCAGATACTTCGCGCCGATTACCGCCATATCCATCAGAGTGACGGGACGATCCGTTTTGACGCTGTAGAGATCCTCCCGGAGTTCGCGGTAACCCTCCAGGGATTCCCGGATATCCGCGCTGAATGGCCCCTCCTCTATTTCGATATCGGTGAGGGCCGTGTTGAAGGTGGTGTGACGGCAGTGATCGGACCAGTAGGTATCGAGAACGCGGATCTCCGTTTCCGTGGGATCCCGGCCGGCAGCGGAAAAATAACTGTGGAGAAACCGGAAATCATCCATATCCATGGCAAGGGAGAGTTCTCCATAGAGCGCGTCCAGTTCTTCCCGGCCCATCCGGATGAAGTCGTTTATAACAGGGACCGCCGCCGGGACAGGGGTATTATCGGCTTCGCATTCCGCTTCCGTCTCGCCGACGGGAAGCAGGGAACCCTCTCTGGAATCCACGGGATTTATCAGATACTTTTTTACTTTATCAATATCCTGTTCACTGATTTTTCCGGAAAGGACTACGACCTTCGCGGAGCGAACCTTGGGTTCGCAGCGGACACGGGGAGCGCCGCGCTTCGCGCCGCGCGAAGCGCTTCCGGCGATGAGGGAGAGGCACTGCTCCGCGGAATCCGCCCGCTGGTCGTATTGACCGGGAAGGTACTCCTGGATCACGGGGACATCCTCCCTGCTGCGGGGAAAATCATCGTAATAGCAGATATCGCTCTGGGGTTCACTGAAAACCCGGGTCACCGATTTGTCGAGGGTCTCCTTGTCTATACCGGAAATGTCATAACGATTCAGGCAGCGCACCGAAGTAAGGCCGGTAACGCCGAGGAAATGGGTCAGTTCAGCGAAGATGCGGTTGGCCTCATTCCTGAAACCGGACTTTCTTTCAATATATATACGATACATATGCGCCTATTGTACGGATATGGGCCGATAAATGCAATATCAGCGGTAGTAAGGACAGGGCGACAGCATTATAACTAAAATGAAAAAACGAAGAGAACCCTCCGCCGATTCTTTTATTTCCTGTTTTACCATGCAGTTGCATTTTCCCTGTTATTGCTGTATGTATAATATACTATCAATAAAAGTAATCCCAAAAGTTTGATTGAGAGGGTAACCCATGAAAAAAATCATGTTATATGCGGCGCTTTGTCTGTGGAGCGCTCTTTTTATATCCTGTACGGAGAAAGAACGTTCTCTCCCCCGGACGGAGGTTTCCTCCTCAACGGCACGTTATTCGACCGGCGGTTCGGGACAGGGAAACAGCCTCCGGAGTTTTGACGCGAATATCAGTCCCGTGTCCCTCTTCGCCGAAGAGGAGGATGTCAGACGGGCCTTTACCCTTGATTACTCGGCCCTGAAGCCGGAACCGGAGCAGCCCGCTGAAACCCTTTCGATGGCAGATATGGGAGGGCCAGCCTCCGGCAGCGGTTCCGGCGGGGTTATGATCGTTCCCGGACTGAGAAAGCTGGAGAACTATAAAACCGACTATTTTGCCGGGGCGCAGCGGGAAGAGCGGCTGAGGGAGATTGCGGCGAAACAGGCCGCCATCG
>JAISVD010000107.1 GCA_031271875.1 Spirochaetaceae bacterium
CTCCGATGTCGGACAGGCCGGTGCGCAGCAGTTCATCCTCGAAAAGACGCCCCAGTGGGTTGAAACCTACGGACAGAAGACAGCGTTCTTCTGTACCAACGATGCCCATACCGAGCCCCTGCTCCGGCAGTTGCTCCAGTACGGGGGAATGTTCGTGGAGGCCGACCTTCCGTCTCCCCTCATGGGATATCCCGGCGCCCTCGGTATCGACCTTTCAGCCGAGGCGGGCAATTTCCCGGCGATCCTGAAAAAGGTTGGGGATGCTGTTATCGCCAGGGGCGGCGCGGAAAGATTCGGGACCTGGGCCTTCTCCTACGGTTTTACCGTTTCTGCGGGACTTGGTGAGTACGCGAAGCGCATTATCGAGGGAACCGCAGAGCAGGGGAGTGTCGTTGACCTTTATAACGCCCTTGGTGAGTTTACCCCCGGAGCGAAATGGAACGGCGGTTATTATATCGACGCCAATACCGGAGTGCGCGCGAAAAACCAGGTGTTGATCTATATGGATACATATGTCTTTGGGAAGGGATATCTGCCCACCACGGAACAGAAGGTCCCGGAGAAATATTACGATATCAGATTCCGGAACTAGCGGGTTACTGTCATGATTTTTCCTTTTTACCGGGAAAAAAATACTGATATCCCGTAATTACTTCAGCCTGCCGGATATTTTTCCCCGGCAGGTTTTTTATGCCGCACCGGTAAGGGGGCGCTGAAAGGCTGTATGTTTTTCAGTGTCCCCTTACCGGCGCGGCAATTCATTTTTTGAAAGGCTTGCCCATGGTGAACGAAACACCCCTGCTGCGCCTTGAAGGCGTTTCCAAGGATTTTTATGGTACTCCGGTACTCTCGGATGTTACCTTTTCCCTCAATAAAGGGGAGATACTCGCCCTTGTCGGAGAGAATGGCGCCGGAAAAACCACGCTTATGCATATTCTGTTCGGGATGCCCGATATTTCCGATACCGGCGGGTACGGAGGCCGGATTTTTATCAACGGTGAACTGGTTTCATTCAGGAGCCCCTTTGATGCCATCGATGCCGGAATAGGCATGGTGCATCAGGAATTTTCCCTGATCCCCGGTTTTGCCGCTTATGAGAATATCATGCTGAACAGGGAACCTCTGCGGCATAACCCGGTGGTGGAGGTTTTTGGGGAGCGCATGGCGCTGCTGAAGCGGGATGTGATGAAGAAGCGTTCCGCTTCGGCGATTGAACGGCTGGGGGTGAAGATTTCCAGCGGGACCATCGTCTCCGAGATGCCTGTGGCGCACAAACAGTTTACCGAAATTGCACGGGAGATCGACCGGGATAATGTCCGGCTGCTGGTGCTTGATGAACCCACCGCAGTTCTGACCGAAAGCGAAGCGGATATACTGCTGGCCTCGCTGAAACGGCTCGCCGACGAGGGGATATCGATTATATTCATCTCCCACAGGCTCCACGAAATTACGGAGATTGCGGACCGCATTGTGGTGCTGAGGGACGGACAGATTATCCGGGATGTGGTCAACGAGAATGTCACGGTCCGGGATATCGCATCGTGGATGGTGGGACGTGAGGTTGCCTCCTCCTCCCGGACCGGAGCCGCGCGGACTTTTGAAGGGGAGGCCCTCCGGGTGGAGCATCTCTGGGTGGATATGCCCGGGGAAACGGTGCGGGATGTGTCCTTTACGGTAAAGAGGGGGGAGATATTCGGTATCGGCGGGCTTGCGGGGCAGG
The DNA here is from genome assembly GCA_031271875.1 of Spirochaetaceae bacterium. Lineage (GTDB taxonomy): Bacteria > Spirochaetota > Spirochaetia > Treponematales > Treponemataceae > JAISVD01. The sequence continues at coordinate 1,721 of JAISVD010000107.1, forward strand.
GGAAACTCGGTATCCCCAACGGCATCATGGGGATACACACGGCCGGGGGCGGCGTTTTCCTTGGCGGCGCGGCGGTCCCTCTGAACAATCCCCGTCAGGCCCTTGACTCCGGAATGGCCTTTGTTTCTGAAGATCGCCGTGGTGTGGGCCTGCTCCTTGATGAAAGCCTTGACTGGAACATCGCTTTCGTGGCGATGCAGATCAAGGGGCTGTACCTGAAGTCCCTGCTGGGGGGGCTTATACAGATCCGTGATGAAAAGGAGATGCGGCGGCTGGCGGAGGCGTATATCGCCAAACTCCAGATAAAATGTACCGGCTGTTCGCAGCCTGCCCGGGAGCTTTCAGGCGGAAATCAGCAGAAGGTATGTCTCGCGAAGGCGTTCGCACTGGAACCGGGGCTGCTCTTTGTTTCCGAGCCGACCCGGGGTATCGATGTGGGTGCGAAAAAAATAGTGCTGGATACGCTGCGGGAGTATAACCGGGACAGAGGGACGACGATTGTCATGATCTCCAGTGAGCTTGAGGAGCTCCGTTCGGTCTGTGACAGGATCGCCATTGTCGATGAGGGGCGTATCGCAGGTATTCTGCCCCCGGATTCACCTGCCGCCGATTTCGGTCTTCTCATGTCTGGAGGAAATGGATGAACAGTGATATAGATGAAAAAAGGCCGCAGACAGGCAGCGTGTCGCAGCAAAGCAGCGTGTCGCAGACAAGCAGCGGGCCGCGGTTTCCGGAAAACATCCGTGGGTTCGTGACCGATTTCGGCTGGCCCCGGATCATCATATTTTTCTTTGTGGTCGTTCTTTTTATCGCCGCCCCCTTTGTGGGGGTGCGGGTCAGCGCTTCCCTCTCGGATGTGTTTGTGCGCTTTGGGCAGAACGCTGTTATGGTCCTCGCTATGGTGCCGATGATGCAGGCGGGGGCGGGGCTCAATTTCGGGCTTCCCGTGGGGATTATCGCCGGGCTCATCGGTTCGACCCTGGCGATGCAGTTAGGGCTTACCGGAGCTGCCGGTTTTATCGGGGCCATCGCCCTGAGTACGCCCTTTTCGCTCCTCTTCGGGTGGCTTTACGGAAAGCTGCTCAATAAGGTGAAGGGAGAGGAGATGACGATTGCCATGTATGTGGGGTTTTCGATTGTGACCTTCATGGCGATCCTCTGGATTGTGCTGCCCTACAGCAACCCCACGATGGTATGGGGATATTCCGGTTCCGGCCTGAGGACCACGATCACCCTTGACGGTTACTGGTCGAAGATACTGAACGATTTTCTTGCTATCCGGATTGGAAACTCCTTCATGTTTCCCACCGGGGCGATCCTGTTCTTCGCTCTTATGGCCTTCCTGATGTGGCTCTTTATGCGGAGCCGTACCGGTACTGCCCTGACGGCTGTGGGTTCCAATCCCGATTTTGCCCGCTCCGGCGGCGTCTCCGTTGACCGTATGAGAATCACCAGCGTTGTTATGTCCACTGTTTACGGAGCCGTGGGTATCCTGGTATACCAGCAGAGTTTCGGATTTATTCAGCTGTATAACGCGCCCCTTTACATGGCCTTTCCGGCGGTCGCCGCGGTGCTTCTCGGCGGCGCGTCCGTAAACAAGGCGGGTATCCTCAATGTTATCGTGGGAACCTTCCTGTTCCAGAGCATCCTGACGATGACCCCCTCAGTGATAAACAGCGTCATGCAGACCGATATGTCCGAGGTTATCAGGATCCTTATCTCCAACGGAATGATTATCTATGCGCTGACACGAAGGACAAAGGTGACAAAATGAAACAGAAAACCGGTTTCCCACAACTGTCGATTGTACACAATACGGTGTCGATCAGGCGCTTTGTCGCGGACAACGCTGTGGTTCTTATTTTTATCATTATTACCGTCGCGGCGACCCCTGTTTCCGGGCTCTCCCTCATGTCGATAACACAGGAGATACTGACCAGAATCGGAAGGAATTCCTTTCTCGTGTTCAGCCTGCTGCTTCCCATTATGGCGGGAATGGGCATCAACTTCGGTATGACCCTCGGGGCCATGGCCGGCCAGATCGGGCTCATCTTTGCGGTTGACTGGAATATCATCGGTGTTCCGGGACTCATTTTTGCGAGCCTTATCGCGGTTCCCATAGCCGCACTGCTGGGCTGGTTTGCCGGGGAGATCCTCAATCGCGCCAGGGGGCGTGAGATGGTGACCGGTTATATTCTCGGGTTTTTTATGGACGGTTTCTATCAGTTGGTGGTGCTCTACCTGATGGGGTCCGTCATACCGGTACACTCCGCCGCGATTACCCTCAGCCGGGGGTATGGTATCCGCAATACGATCAATCTCGACTCCGTGCGGCAGTCACTGGATATGCTGCTGCCTGTCCGTCTCGGAGCTATCGGTCTTCCTGTGGCAAACTATCTGGTCATCGCGGCGCTCTGTGCGTTCATTATCTGGTTCCGCAAAACAAAGCTGGGCCAGGATATGCGCGCCGTGGGACAGGATCAGGGGGTCTCCCACTCCGCAGGGATACAGGTTGACCGGACAAGGATCATCGCCATTATCAT
>JAISVD010000135.1 GCA_031271875.1 Spirochaetaceae bacterium
AAAAGATATCTCCTGGGGAAACCAGATACGCTCCTATGTTTTTCAGCCCTATACCATGGTGAAGGATCACCGTACAAAACATGAAGTCGGCAACATTCAGGCTGTAATGGACGGTGATATAGACCCGTTTATCGAGTCCTATCTGGCTGCAAGCTGGAAAGGCGCACTTATGCGCGGCGCTTTGCAGCGCGGCGGAATCCCGGAGGATACGGAAGAGTGAGTTCCCCCCTGAACGGACCGCGTCGCCGCGGTTCCGTGAGGTTGTTTTTTCCGGTTATGGTCTATCTGCTGCTCGGCGCAGCTCTGTCCCCGCAGGAACAGGCGGAGGAGTGGATGCTCGCGGCGTCTCCCTTCACCGTGACCGGGGACAGCGATACCCTGGGGATGTCCCCGTTGGGGACCGCGCTGCCGAAGCTGCTGCTGGAGCAGTTTGTCAACCTGGGAAACAGGACACTGCTTCAGGGAGAACTCGAAAGCCGGGAGGATTACGAGCTGCGGCAGAAACGGCTTGCCCTGATAACGGAATATGCTGCGGAAATCAAAAAACGGGACGGTATCATCCTGGAAAGTATCACCGAGAGGGAACAGGCAAAGAAGATATCCGCCGCAGAAACGCGGATCGATGATGTGAAAAAACGGTTGGAGGAAAACCTCGCTGCGGCGGCGGATGTCTTTAACCGGGGTAAATCCTCGCCGGAGGATATTCCTGCGGAAAACAGGCTCCTTCCGCTCAAACTCTGGAAGGAGGATGAGCTGGAACTGTTCACTCCGGCGGCGGATATCACCCTGCAGACACAGATGATCCAGGAGCGTATTTCAGCCCTCCTCACCGGCACCATCAGCATGAGGGGGGATTATTTTCTGGTGAGTGTGAGACTGACGCTTTTCCCCGGTGAAATTGCGGCGGGAGCCGCGGCGGATTCAGGCGCGGTAGATGAACTGGAGATGGTCGCCCGCCGGCTTGCCGCAGCGCTGGTTCCTATTCTGCTTAACGAATCGCCTTCGGAACTCCATTTCACTATTTCCCCTTCGGACAGTATTGTATATATCGATGAAAGAACCATCTCCCTTTCCTCAGGGCCGGTGCGTATCGATCCGGGGATTCATACCGTTTCGGTGGAAAAAAACGGGTACGAAAGCATCTCCTTCACCTATAGTTTTGACGGCGGAGGGAGATTTCTCGTGCAGGCGGATCTTTCAGAGCTCTATGAGATTCCCCTCACTATTGTTTCAGGCGGCTCTCCGGGGAATATCTATCTGAACGCGACCCCCCGGGGATCCGCTCCCGCCCGGGTAACGGTAAACAACCGTCCCGTACTCGGAGAGTATCTGTCCCCGGAGGGGATAAATACCTATTTCATCCTCTATCCCCGGGAGAGCGGAACGGTCTCCATCAGGCCGGAAACCATCGATCTTGCCGAGAAGATCGAGAAAAACCGCCGGAAGATGTATAACTCCCTGGGGGCGCTTTTCATATCCCTGCCGCTGCTGTTTCTCTCCCAGGGGCTATATGAATCCACTGCGAACAGTTATATTCTGGGACGTACCAGCGATCTCCAAAGCGTGTATACCTGGAATACCATCAGATATATCTCGATAGGGATATCTTCGGTCCTGGGGGCGAATTTCATATTTCATCTGGGAAAATATATATATACGGCAAATAAAATCATTCCACAGACAGGTAAAATAGAGTAGGATAGACAATATGGCAAAGAAAAGTTTTGGACAGAAGCTCAGGGAGCTTTTCGGAATACAGGGCAGAGCCCCGGATGAACTGTTTGACGACCTCTCGGATATCCTCATCGAAGGAGACCTGGGGCCCAAAACAGCGTTTGAGCTTATCGGATATCTGGAAAAAAACAGCCGGAAGGAACACCTCGCCGATTACGCTGAAGTTACCGGGGAGCTGAAAAAGCTGCTCCTTGGGTTTGTCAAACAGGGGGAACTCCTTCCCGAACCGGGGAAAGTCAATATCTATCTGATCCTCGGGGTGAACGGGGTGGGAAAAACGACCTCCGCAGCAAAGCTTGCGAAGTACTATGAAAAAAAGACTCAAGGCCCTGTGATCCTTGCCGCAGGGGACACCTTCCGCGCGGCGGCTATCGAGCAGTTGGAGATTCACGGGGAACGGCTGGGGATACGGGTTGTCGCCCACCAGCACGGTTCGGACCCTGCCGCGGTTATCTATGACGCCGCAGACGCGGTTGCTGCCAAAGGCGGAGGGCTGGTCCTCGCCGATACCGCGGGAAGGCTCCATAATAAGGAAAATCTTGTCCGGGAGCTCCAGAAGATTGACCGGATCGCCGAAGCCCGGGCCGGCGAAGGGTGCTACAAAAAGCTCCTTGTCATTGACGCGACGACGGGACAGAACGGTCTGCGGCAGGCGGAGGTCTTTCACGCCGCCGTGGGGGTGGACGCTATAATGCTCACAAAGTACGACTCCACGGCAAAGGGCGGTATCGCCGCCGCGATAGGACGGGAGCTGGGTATTCCCATCGCCTTTGTCGGTATCGGCGAAAAATATGATGACCTCTCGGTTTTTGACCCGGAAAAATATGTTGATGAATTTATCGGTTCCTGAGGTAAAACTGCCGGTTACTGTTTTTCTGCTGTTTTTTGTTCTCGCCGTACCGGCGCTTCCGGCGCGGGGAAACGCTGAGTCTTCTGAGCGGACGGAGCAGGCCGCCGGGGTTGAAGTACTCCCGGACACTGAAAGTCCCCCGGAGGCCGGAAACCCGCCGGATGAAACCGGCGGAGGGGATACCCTGTTTGGCGGCAAAACACCTCTGTCCCCCGATGCGCTGCCGCCGGGTGGAGCGCCTCCGCCGGCGGAGTTCCCGGAAGCCGCTTTGCCGCCTGCGGCGGAAGATAGCCCTCCCCCGGAAAGCGCAGAGACTGAGCAGGAGATCGATGAAGACAGCATTTCGGTTATCCTTGACTCTGACGGTTTTCTCAGGCTCATTACTGCGGGAATGCAGGAGGATACGTCGATT
>JAISVD010000173.1 GCA_031271875.1 Spirochaetaceae bacterium
CCTTGAATAAAAGAGTATGATAAAGAGGCCGTATTGGTTTTTCTTTGGACATCAGCACTGATTCGTACACCAGGAGAAATTTCTGACATCCAACAATTTAAATTTTCTGAAAATGATAAACTGTCGGATTGCTTATGTTTTAAAGCCGGAATAGGAATATTTCGTGACGCATTTTCAGCTATATAGTATGCAGCATACTCCCCATGATTTCCAATAGAATTCAATTCTTCAATATTATAGTCAGAAGTATCAAAGATAGAATGAGAACTGACCCTTTCTGCGGATAAATATTGAAAATTTTTATTAAATAAATTAATTCTATCTAAAACATCCATTTCAACGGATGAAATAATAGGCTGTAAATCAGAATTTTGTACGAACTCAAATTTGAAAGATAAAAGAGGACTATCTTTCCATCTTAGGCTAAATGAAAAAGTGTTTTCATCAGCGTCAGCAGAAAGAACATCTTGTCCTGTTCCTAATGTTATATAGTCACCTTTTAAGAGTAAGCCTTTAGAAAACAAAGTGTTTTTTTCATATGATTGCCTTAATAAAAGAAGAGTTTGAATTAATGATGACTTTCCCATTCCATTCAATCCAGAAAAAAGACACAGCTGAGCACAGGGAAAGCTTGCATCAAGTAAGGTTTTAAATCTTTGTATGTGAATAAATTCAAGCATTCGCAACCTCGTTAATTATATCTTTTATACGTTGATGGCGAATTTGAATATTTTCCCGTTTTTGTGTTGCCATAGAAATGGAACGAAAAAAAATCTCATCATCTTTAATTAATTGGCTGAATCGAGAAACTAACAATTTATTTTTTTCAACAAGTTTTTGTGCAACATCATCAGAAACACGGGCTAAAGAAACTGTCCATGCCTCAAATAAAGAGGAATTTTTTCTTTTTTTCTTTTCATTTTCATCTCCGGTAGATTTTTCAAAGGCACGGTCTCCAAAGATTTTTTCACATAATGTTATAGCTCTTCGAAATGCTGCTGAAATCCGGGTTAATTCTTTTGAGTCAGCAATTTTCAAATATTCCATAGCATTATCTAAAAATTCTGCAATATTTTTTACCCCTTTCTGATAATCCGAAGTATAAAAAGCAATAAAACGAAGAATTAATTCTTGATCAATCATACGTTTTGACATATCTCCAAGAGTATTGAATAATGCTTTTTCTTCTGCAAGTTTTTGAAGAAAATCCCGTTCTCGTGGAGAAGAAAGGGCATTACGTATCTCCTGCCCATTCAGAACAAGTCCTCCGGTATTGATTCTTTTGAAAACACTATATTTTACATTGGCAGGGGTACCAGGCATAATTAAAAATAAAGTTATTGAACATTCATCTATTCGTCGTTGATATTGTCGAGGTAACTCGGTATACTTTTTTCCGGATAGATCTTTTAAATACTCAAGACCTGTCAGATGCAGCTTGTCTTCAACGACAAATTTACGAATTGCAGATAAACGCTGCAATCCGTCAACAATCAACCATTTATCATCACTACTGGCATCAAAAAAGAAAGCTGGAAGAGGAAACCTGATTAGTATTGATTCTATCAATCTTGACATTTTCACAGGTGTCCATAGATCCGCATGTCTTTGAAAATCAGTATGCATATCTATTTCATCATTTTTTAATCTGGTAATAATATTTAATAAAACATCAGATTTTTGATTAATTTGAATCTTTATAGGGTCAAATGGTTCCACCATCTCCGGTTCTGCATTATCAAAAAAATCACTTTCCTCTTCCCTTTCAAGTTCTATTTCAATAAGATTTTCTGCCTGTTCCATAATTTCTCCCTAATTGTTAGAATTATATCATAAAGCAAGAACCTTGTGCAGTTCTTTAATTATACACGGTGTGAAAGAAGCCGTCAGACTATATCACTCCTGTCACATAATCGCAGGAATAGCAGTTGTTTTTTCATTCGATACATTATCCGCAAAGTTTTTTTGCCCACACGGTTTTCTGGAAAGGTCTGTCCGGCTTAGAATTAAAAATTAGTATTATCGGTATACTTCGATTCGATTTCAAAACTTTCCCGATTTTGAAATTGCTTCAAACAATTATGAGTTACAAGGATATCATTAAAGAATATGTAAAAAATAGTATTGATTTCTGCCCTTTACCCAGCTCTGTCCCCATAGGAGCCTGCCGGATACCGGAACCGCGCCGGGCGTGTTGAATTTCAGCGCGAATTCGCATATAGTGAGTGTCATAAAAGCCGTTTCGGGAACCGTTTCATGTTTCAAAACGCCTTGTGAAGCTCTGAATAAGTCTCGATGACATTCTTCAGTGTTTCCCTTTCAGCAAATGAGTATGTTCAAGGAGATACAATTATGGTTACACCCCTCAGAAAGAACCCAAACTGGAAAGGCCGCCGCGGTCCGGTTGTCCTTGTTATTATGGATGGAGTCGGCTACGGCAAATATGAGGAGGGAGACGCTGTCCGGGCGGCGCGGATGGATAATCTCAATATACTGAAACACTTGAGCCCCAATACGGAACTCAAGGCCCACGGAACCGCTGTAGGGCTCCCCTCCGACGAGGATATGGGAAACAGCGAAGTCGGACACAACGCAATAGGCTGCGGACGGGTTTTTTCTCAGGGCGCGAAACTGGTTTCCAATTCCATCAATTCCGGCGCCATGTTTGAAGGCGAAACATGGAAAAAACTGATCGGAAACGTGCTTTCCCATAACGCTGCCCTGCATTTTATTGGACTCTTCTCCGACGGGAATGTCCATTCACACATAGACCATCTGAAAGCGATGATCCGGCGCGCGAAGGCGGAGGGGATCAAAAATATCCGTATCCATACACTGCTCGACGGACGGGACGTCGGTGAAACCAGCGCCCTTGAGTATGTTCTTCCCTTTGAGGAATTCCTTGCGGAACTGAACAGGGACGGCGTCGATTACCGGATCGCATCGGGCGGCGGCCGCATGTATATCACCATGGACCGCTATAACGCCGACTGGGCCATGGTTGAGCGGGGCTGGAACGTCCACATCCTTGGGAAGGGGAGGCAGTTTGCTTCCGCCCGGGAAGCGATTGAGACATGGCGGAAGGAGATCCCCGGCATAATCGATCAGGACATGAAGGAATTTGTCATTGCCGAAAACGGGAAGCCCGTGGGAACCATAGAAGACGGGGATTCGGTCATCTATTTCAACTTCCGCGGCGACCGTTCGCTGGAGATCACCGCCGCCTTCGAGCAGGGGAGTGAGTTTTCCCACTTTGACAGGAGCCGGATACCGCAGGTCGAATATGCCGGCATGATGGAATACGACGGGGATCTGCATATTCCGAAGCAGTATCTGGTGAGTCCTCCCGCCATAGACAGGGTTATGTCGGAGTATCTTGTGGCTTCCGGCGTCCGGCAGCTCGCGATCAGCGAGACCCAGAAATACGGCCATGTGACCTACTTTTTCAACGGAAACCGTCTCGACAAGTTTGACGATAAAATGGAAGAGTATGTCGAAATAAAAAGCGATGTGATCCCCTTTGAACAGCGCCCCTGGATGAAATGCGCCGAAATTACCGATGCCGTCAATGATGCCATCGGTTCCGGCACATTCGATTTCATCAGACTGAACTATCCCAACGGCGATATGGTAGGACACACCGGGATATTCCAGGCTGTGGTGTGTTCCATGGAGGCGATGGATATCCAGCTGGGGCGTATGAAGAAAGCCATCGACGCCGCAGGGGGCATCATGGTTATATCCGCAGACCACGGCAACTCCGATGATATGTATGAACACAAGAAAAAAACCGGTGAGGTTGACAGAAAAGCCGACGGGACGCCCAAATCGAAAACGAGTCACTCCCTCAATCCGGTGCCGGTTATCATCTATGACCCCGAATATAAGGGAGAATATTCAAAGACCTTGAAAGAGGGCCTCGGGATCAGTTCCCTCGCCGCGACCTGTATCGAACTGCTTGGATTTATTCCCCCCGAGGATTATGATACATCCGTGTTTGAACTGAACTGAAACCCATGTTCGAGATTGAACTGAAGGCCCATCTGGCCGACCGGTCCGCTGCGGCGGACCGGATCAGCGGGTTTGCGGATTATGCGGGGTTCACGGAAAAACATGACACCTACTGGCTTCCGGCTGATACCGGCAGCGGTATGCCGGATATCCGTGTACGGGAGACCGGTGGGCAGACTGCCGGGCAGCTTGCCCGGCAGACCGTGGTCACATTTAAAAAGAGAGAGCTCCGGGATGATGTTGAAATCAACAATGAAACCGAATTTACCGTATCAGGGCGTACTGCCTCAGGACGGGAGGAGTTTGAAATACTCCTCCGCGCCCTCGGCTTTGTTCCGGGAATACGGAAACACAAATCCACTTCCATCTGGCGCTGTGAAAACGCTCTGATAGAAATATCCGCTGTCGAAGGACTCGGGGATTTCATCGAAATAGAGATATTGAGTGAGACCAATGATCCTGAAACCATCGAAACCTGTACCCGCAAACTGCATGACATCCTTGCACGGGCGGGGGTTCCCGAGACAGCGATAGAGCGGAGATATTATACACAGATGCTCTCAGAAGCACAGGGGAAACGATAAGGTTTCCCCCTTTACGTGATACCCGAAAATTTTATTGGGACGGCCTGAGCCGGGTGATAACCTTTTCGGTTATATTGACCGTGGGGCTGTACCAGAGTACCGCGTTTGCGTCCTGAAGACTGAGCACAAGGCTGTAACCATCGCTTTCCGCGATCCGTCCTATGGCGTCATAAAAAGCGATATAAAATTCATCATCCGAATTAAGCCTTTTTTTCAGCGTATCAAGTTCAAAATTCTTCGCCTTTGTATATTCCGTAAGGAAGCCCGCTTTCCGGGCAATTTCAGCCTCCAGCCTGACCGCGGCGGTCATATCGCCGTCCTTTTCAAATTCGACTTTGTTCAGATGCAACGTGCGCAGCTCTTCGGTAAGCCGGTTTATCTCATTCTGGTACTCCAGTTTTTTTGCCTCATAATTGCGTACCGCCGTCGAATCACGGAAAAAAGTATTATACACCTGGGCTGTATCAACGACAGCAAAACGGGTTATCTGCTGCGCAGCGAGAACACTTACCGACAGAAACAGAAGCACTATAAATCCCAGACTTTTTTTCATATATTATCCTCCTTTGACAAAATGCCGCTGGTTTCCGGAAACGTCCTACTGATTGGCCAGATTGAATGACAGGGTAAATTTCCACTCAGGCCCCTTTGCCCTACCGTTGGAACCCCAGACAACGCTGCCGTCTTTTACCTTAAATGTATTCGCGAACATCAGGCGCAGCGGGAACTGGGGTATCGAGAAACGGAACCCGGGACCGAAACTGAAATAGAAATCTTCGAGTCCCAGATTGGTAAACAAATCTCCGATATCCTTCTTAACCGCTATAGCATCCATGAAGAAATCGATAGCAAGTATATTGGGAACCACCGGAATACGCAGTTCCACCCAGTTACTCCACATCGCATTCCCCCGGATATAACTCAAGGAACCGGAGGAGAAGTTCCATCCCCGCCCGTTAAACATACCGTCAATATAGAGCTGGCTCGAATTACTGATAAGATCCGAACTCAGGGGGAAGATCGCGGAAAGTCCCGAATATCCGGCAAGCACGAATTTCAGGCTCCAGGTATCGGAAAAGGGAATGTCCAAAAGGGTGAGATATCCTTCCAGTTTCGTATCGGTCTTCAGATAATATTCATTTTCGATAAACGGGAACAATCCTGTCCAGCCGATACGCTGTTTGAAAAACCATCCCTTTGTCGGATCATAATAGATATCCCGGTCATCCAGGGCAATGCTGGTCCATATGGTATTGTTCCAGTTCCATTTTCCGTGATTACTGCGCACCGTTGAATCAACCGGTACATACAGGGTCTTGTCATAGAAATTCTGAAGCAGGCCGAAGGTAAAGCCTCCGGAAAGGGTAACCATGGCGAAATTCGGCAGCCACCGGTAGCCCGTACCAATCCCCAGCTTGATATCCCACTGATCATAGCTCATCTGGTAGTCGGTATTATTCATAGAAGGCAGATACATGATCTGTTCGGTATAATTCACGGTGTGGGCAGCCCCCAGACTGAAATTGATGGTCAGGGGCAGGTTGAACAGATAACGGTGGGCATAGCTGACCTCGAGGCTCTGTTCATCAAAGGCCAGCGTGGCGGTCGTTCCCAGCGCCTGTCCGGAACCCATAAGATTGTTGTCCTGAAATTTGGCGAACAGCGAAACCGGAAAGGTTTCGGCATTGGCGCTTCCGGTGAAGGTCAGACCGAATTCGATGGAGGTGGTGTTTCCCTCCTCAACAGAGATGACCATTTCCACAAGATTTTCTTCGGAACCCTGTGTGAGGTCCGGCAGGATCGAGGAGAAGAATTGCAGATTGTACAGGTTACGCATACCGGTCATGAATTTATTCCGGGAAAAGATGTCCCCTGTTTCGATATTGAGTTCCCGGAGGATCACCTCATCCTTGGTTTTGGTATTGCCTTTGATTACAATACGTTCGATATGGCTCCTGGGACGTTCAATAATATTGATGACAAAGGAGATGCTCCTGTTCTCCTCATCGACGACATCCTCCCTGGTAATAATGTTGGAAGTATATCCGTTTTCGTAGTAGAGGTCGCTGGC